>NZ_FNKQ01000005.1 GCF_900100875.1 Halopelagius longus
TCTCGGGGTCGTGTTCGTCGGCGGCGTTGTACATCCCCACGGCGTGGTTCGAACTCGCGAACACCATCCGGTCGACGCCGTTCTCGACCATCGCGTCGAGGACGTTCTTCGTCCCCTCGATGTTGGTCTGAGAGACCGCCTCCCACTCCGAATCCGGCGAGGACGCTCCCGCGAGGTGAACCACGACGTCGACGTCGTCTATCTTCTCTCGGACGTCGTCGGAGTCGGTCACGTCGAGGAGTTCGCTCTCTATCTCCTCGGTCTCCGAGTGGGTGAACGGGACGACGGTGTGGTCGTCGCCGAACGCGTCGAGCACTTCCCGGCCCACGTTCCCGGCCGCCCCCGTGAGTGCGATGCGTGCCATCTCTCGTCCGAAGACGGTTCGCGCGCGAAAAGTCGTTGTGGCCCTCCTATCCCTCTTTTACGGGAACATCACAACAGGGTACGTCAGATCCCGGACGCGGCGACGCCTGTCACGTCGCGGAACGCCCCTTGGACCACCTCCGAAAGCGCCGGGTGGACGTGGATGGTCTCGGCGAGGGTGGTCGCGTCCGCCCCCGCGGCGACGGCGGTGCTGACCTCGTGAATGAGCGACGACGCCTCCGGGCCGACGACGTGGACGCCGAGAATCTCCCCGTCGTCGGCGACGATGGCCTTCGCGAACCCGCCCTTGTTGTCGATTCCGCCGCCCAACGCCTGCTCCTCGTAGGAGTACGTCCCGACGTCGTACTCGACGTCCTCGCCTATCTCGGCCTCCGTCTTCCCCAGACTCCCCACCTCCGGCGACCCGAATATCGCGTGGGCCATCCCCGGGTAGGACACCTCCCGTTCGTTGCCCCGCACGGCGTTTTCGACGGCGTACTCGGCCTCCTTGTCGCCGGAGTGTTTGAACATGTAGTTGCCGGCGACGTCGCCGATGGCCCACACCCCCTCGACGGACGTTCGGAGGTACTCGTCCGTCTCCACGAACCCCTTCTCGTCCGTCTCGATGCCGGCGGCCGAGACGTTCCACAGGTCCGAGTTCGGCCGTCGTCCGGTCGCGACGAGGAGTTCGTCGCCCGCGACGGTTATCTCCTCGCCGCCCTCGGACTCGGCGGTGACGCGCTTTTCGCCGCCCTCGTCGGCCATCTCCGTCACCGTGTACCCCAACCGGAGTTCGTGTTCCTCCCGGTAGGCGTCGGTGACCTGTTCGGCGATATCCGCGTCTTCCCGGTCGACGAGTGTCTCGCCGTGGCCGACGATGGTCACGTCCGACCCCATCTGCGAGAAGAAGTGACCCATCTCGACGGCGATGTACCCGCCGCCGACGATTACGAGTCGGTCGGGGAGTCCGTCGATTTCGCCGGTCAACACCTCGGCGCTGGTGAGGTAGTCCACCCGGTCGGTCCCGTCGATGGAGTCGGGTACCGTCGGCCGAGAGCCACCGGCGAGGACGATTCTGTCGGCTGATAGCCGCCCGCCGCCGGTGTCGTCGTCGCCGCTCACCTCGACGGTGTGTTCGTCGACGAAGCGTCCCTCAGCCCGATAGAGCGTCAGCCGGTCGTTCTTTCGGGCGCGTTCGGCCTTCGACTCGGCCTTTTCGGCCATCGTCTGCGCGACGCCGTCGACGACGTCCGCGAACGCGACGCCGTCGAGAGACGCCTCGACGCCGAACTGCTCGGCGTTGCGCACCGTTTCGGCGACGTTCGCGCTGTGAATCAGCCGCTTCGAGGGGTTACAGCCCCGGTTGAGACAGGTTCCGCCGAGCCTCCCTCGTTCGACCAACGCCACGTCCAATCCCTCCGCTGTGGCCTCCGAGGCGACGATGTTCCCCGTGCCGCCGCCCAGAACAATTAGGTCGTACTCCTCCATAGGTGTCTGTGTGAATTCCTCCCATCGTCACTTCTGCATTTGGGCAGCGCGAACGACGGGACGCGCGTACCGATGACCGACGGGCGGTTCACGCCGATAGAGGAGTACGGATTCGTCGGGAATCTGGAGACGTGCGCGCTCGTCGCGCCAAACGGCTCCGTCGACTGGTTCCCGTTCCCCCACGTCGAGGGTCCGAGCATCCTCGCGGCGGTTCTCGACCCCGACAGAGGCGGCCGCTTTCGGGTGAGTCCGACCGGGCCGTTCGAGGGGAGCCAACGGTACGTCGAGCGGACGAACGTCCTCGAAACGACGTTCGACGCCGCGGGCGGAACGGCGACGGTGACCGACTTCTTCCCGCCCGCGGGGAAGGTCGACCACCCGAAGAAGGTGCTCTACCGTAAAGTCGACTGCACCGAGGGGAGTGTCGACCTCCAAGTCGAGTACGAACCGAAGTTCGACTACGGACGCGCCGACACCGCGTTCGTTCGGACCGAGAAGGGAGTCCGCGCCGAGGGTGCCGACGAACGGACGCTCTTGGAGGTTCCGACCGACCTCGACGTCGCCGACGACCGCGTGACCGGCACGCTCGCCGTCGAGGAGGGAGACACGGAGTGGGTGTTGCTCCGCTGTACCGGCGCCGAGGACGCCGACACGGACCCGGAGGGAGCGCTCGCGGACACGATACGCTACTGGAGAGAGTGGGTGGAGACCTGTCGCGACGAGGGGTCGGGCTGCATCTTCGAGGGACCGTGGCACGACCTCGCGGTACGGTCGGGACTCGCGCTCAAACTCCTCACGCACGAGGAGACGGGGGCCATCGCGGCCGCACCCACGACGTCGCTCCCGGAGGATATCGGCGGCGTCAGAAACTGGGACTACCGGTTCAACTGGCTCCGCGACGCCGGGTTCACCGTACAGGCGCTGTCGAGTCTCGGAAACGCCGAGGGAGCGACCGAGTACTTCGAGTGGTTCGTGGACCTCTGTCGGGCGGACGACCCGGAGGCGATTCAACCGCTGTACGGTCTCCACGGCGATTCGGACCTCGACGAGACCGAACTCGACCACCTCGACGGCTATCGGAACTCCCGCCCGGTGCGAATCGGCAACGACGCGGCCGACCAGACGCAACTCGACATCTACGGCGAACTGCTTCTCGCGGTCGACGAGGTGCTCCAACTCGGCCGCGAGTTGGACGACGAGGAGTGGGAGACCGTTCGAAACATCGTCGAGTACGTCCGCGACGTCTGGGACGAACCAGACGCCGGAATCTGGGAAGTTCGGGGCGCGGAGAGACAGTTCGTCTACTCGAAGGTGATGTGTTGGGTCGCGCTCGACCGGGGTATCGACGTCGCGACGACCTACGGCTACGAGGCTCCCGTCGACGAGTGGCGGGACACCCGCGAGACTATCGAGGAGGACGTACTCGAAAACGGGTACGACGAGGACGTCGGCGCGTTCGTGCAAGCGTACGACACCGACGCTCTGGACGCGACCGGGCTGCTGATACCTATCGTCGGCTTTCTGCCGTTCGACGACGAGCGAGTGCAGAATACGATCGAGGCGATAGAAGACCGGCTCTTGGAGGGGGAGGTCCTCGTACGACGGTACGACGGAGACGACGGCCTGCCGGGCGACGAGGGGGCGTTCGTCCTCTGCTCGTGTTGGCTGATCGACGCGCTCGCGCTCTCCGGACGCATCGAGGAGGCCGCCGACCGGTTCGAATCGCTCACCGAGTACGTCAGTTCGCTCGGTCTCCTCGCCGAGGAGGTAGACGCGGACGCCGGCGCGCAGCTCGGGAACTATCCCCAAGCGTTCAGTCACATCGGACTCGTCAACAGCACACTCTATCTGGGTCACGTGCGCGGGTACGAGTCGCCGGGGGCGGAGCCGATGGGAGTCCGCCTCGGCGACCCAGTAGATCCGGAGGACGGATAGCGACGCTCTGCCTCCGCGCCGACGGTGAACTCGCGCTGCTGCCGGTGACCCCGTCCCGTCGTGCCGCGCCGCGACACCTGTGTCACTCGGTGGCCGAGGTGACCGGCGGTGACGTAATACCCACCGGCGTCCTATCGAGTAGTATGAACGTTCTCGTCGTCGGCGGGTCGGGATTCGTCGGCACCGAACTCCGCCGCGAACTGGTCGAACGCGGACACGCCGTCACCGTCCTCTCCCGCGACCCGGACGTAGACTCCGACGCCGGAGGCGACGTTCGAGCGGTGAGCGGTGACGTGACCGACTACGACTCCATCGAGTCGGCGTTCGAAGGACAGGACGCAGTCGTCAACCTCGTCGCCCTCTCGCCGTTGTTCAAACCGAACGGCGGCGACGAGATGCACGACAGGGTCCACCGCGGCGGCACCGAGAACGTCGTCGCCGCGGCGGAAGCCCACGGCGTCGAACGACTCGTGCAGATGAGCGCACTCGGGGCCGACCCCGACGGGCCGACCGCCTACATCCGCGCGAAAGGGGCCGCAGAACGCGTCGTCCGCGAGTCGTCGCTGGAGTGGGCCGTCGTCCGCCCCTCGGTCGTCTTCGGCGACGGCGGCGAGTTCGTCTCCTTCACGAAGACGCTCACGACGCCGTACGTGACGGGGTTGCCCGGCGGCGGGAAGACGCGCTTCCAACCCATCTGGCTCGGTGACCTCGCGCCGATGCTGGCCGACTGCGTCGAACGCGACGAACACGTCGGGGAGACGTACGAACTCGGCGGCCCGGAGGTGCTCACCCTCGCTGAGGTGGCGAAACTCGCCTACCGCGCGGAGGGGAAGTCGCTCCGCGTCCTCCCCGTCCCGATGGTGCTGGCTCGAATCGGACTCACCCTCGGCGGGATGATTCCGGGATTCCCGATGGGCGCGGACCAGTACCGGTCGCTCCGGTTCGACAACACCGTCGCGGAGAACGACGTTCGCGCGTTCGGCGTCGGCCCCGGTGACCTCCGGACGCTCTCGGACTACCTCGGCGTCGGCGACGGAGCGTCCGAGTCGGAGTCGTCGCACTCCGCCGAGAGCGTGGCGTGATGGTCGCCGTTCCGTCGCTTCGGCGGGTCGCCCGCGTCGCCGCCGTCGCCGCAGGTCTGTCCGGCGGACTCGGCTTCCTCTCTCTGATGGGCGCGTTCGGTCCCATCTCCTGTTGGACCTCACAGTCGAGCACTGACGGCGGCGAAACCACCGTCTCACGGGGGTGTTCGGCCGGAATCGACTACCTGCTGAGCGGTGCCGGCGGCAACGCCCCGGTGTTGTTCTTCTGGGCGATGGTTCTTCTCGTCGTCGTCGCGGTGGGCGTCTCCGCCGCGTGGACCGGCCGCCGCCGCGTCGTCTGGCTGACGGTCCTCGTCGGCGTCGTCGTCTCGATTATCGGCCTCATGAGCATCGGGTGGTACTTCGTCCTCCCGACGCTGTCTCTCTCGGTCGCCGCGGTGGCTCTCACCGTCGCGGCGCGTCGCGGCGACGACGGCGGACCGCGGACGGCGACGTAGCGTAGAGTCCCTCTCCTCCTCTCCCCCCCATACCCCCTCCCCTCACCACCTCACCCTCGCGTCGCCTCCGACCGCCACGCCGCGCCTCTCTTCCTCTCTCCCCGACCGCCGCGCCTCTCTCCTCGTCACTCGTCGTACGTTCCCCCTTCGAGGTAGTACTGAACGCGGTCCGTCGTCGACTCGGCGACCTTGACGAACTCTACGACCCGTTCTCCGTCCTCGCGGCAGTCATCCTCCACTTCGAGCGTCATCGACAGGTCGCTCAGGTGATCGAAGAGTGCGTCGATGGCCTCCGGGTCGCCCCGGACCGTGTGCCGTTCGCCGGCCGCCTCTCCGTCCCTCACGTCCTCGATGGTCTCGACCATGGGGAGAAGGATAGACTCTCCGAGGTCGCGGGCCCGTTCCCGGAGACGAGCGTCGTCCTCGTCGAACTCTGCGGCCTGAAACGCCTCTCGGACGACGCGCGAGAAGACGAAGTCGCGTCCGCGTTCGAAAGGGAGCGAGAACGCGTAGGCGAGGTCATCGTGGTGTTGCGACTCGGTCGTGTACTTGACCATCGACTCGCAGTCGGGCGATTTCAGCACCACGCCCTCCCGGTCGGCCGCGTCGAGTTCTTCGATCACCGACCGAACTTCCTCCGCCGCCGCCGCCGTCTCGTACGGCCCGAAGAGGCGCGGCTGGGGGAACTCGTACTCTTCGCAGAGCGCGCGCCGCTCCTCGACCGAGAGCGGCGCTCCCGACTCGCGGTCCCGGATGCCGAACACCCGCACTGAGTTGGTGTCGACCCCCGCGTAGTCGTGCGTCGTGTACGGCGTCTCCGGCCCGATCAGTTCCGCACAGAGCATCTTCTCGGGGTGGTCGGCGAAGAACGCCGACAGGTCGAGCAGTTCCCGCACCCGCGCGGTCGTGTACGGGCAGACGTATCCGCCCCGCGTGAACGCGAGGGGTTCGCCGACGTCGGCCACCCGGACGTTGAACCCGTCGAGTTTCTCCTCGGCGAAGACCGTCTCTTCCTCCTCGAAGAACGACGAGACGCCGGTGTCGAGCACGAGGATACGAGGGGTACTGGGGTAGCCGCGAACGACGGCGTCGGCGTCCTCGAAGAGGACGGTCCCTCGCTCGACGCCGTGGCGGGCGTCGGACATGACGTAGTACGTCCGGCCGTCGACGCACCGCTGTTCGAGGTGTTCGAACAGTTCCGACGGATTCTCGGCGGTCGTCTCCAACCGCTCGTAGTACTCCCGTTCGTCCATACAGTAGCGGAGGGTCTTGCCGGTGAAAAGAATCGGGATGGTCGCTTCGAACTCCGACGCTCGCCGTTCTGCGTCGGCGGAGGATGACGCCTTTACCCCTCAGGTGCGAACTGGCGACTATGCCGACCGACCTCCCGCGCCAACAGTTCGTGCTCGACACGTCCCTGTTCATCACGGAGGAGATTCGCGAAGACGGGGAGACGCTCGAAGAGGCGGTGCTCCGCCTGTTAGACCTCGTCGCGACCGCGAGGCTGGAACTCAACATCTCCTGTCACATGCCGCCGTCCATCCACGACGAACTCGGGACGATGCTGCGCGACAGGGACGTCGACGACGAGGTGTTCTCGCGGCTCGATACGTGGGTCGTCCGGAAGAGTCCGGACCGCTACGGCGTCAGCATCCCCGCCAACGTCGTCTACAACTTCATCGACGAGATGAGCGACCGGGTCGATCGAGGGTTGCGAGTCTCCGAACAAGCGCTCCGGGAGGTGGAGCGACTCGACCCGGAGGATATGAAGCGACAGGTGGACGACGACGGGGAGAACGAGTACATGACGGAGGCCGACCGCGTCCTCTCGCGGATGCGGGACAAGTACCGACGGGCGCTCCGACAGGGCGTTCTCGACTCCCGAGAGGACTTCGACCTCCTCGTCCTCGCGCGGGAACTGGAGGCCGGCGTCGTCACCGAAGACAGGGGCATCATCTCCTGGGCGGACGAGTTCGGCCTTCGGTACGTCCGAGGCGGGCGCTTTCCGACGCTCTTGGAGGAGTACCTGCGCGCGACCGGCGCCGAGGGCTACGAACGGTGACGCGAGAACCGTCGACGGCCGTCGACCGGTGAGCGGCCTTCGCCGACTCCCGTGCCGACGCTCGGTCGAACAGCGCTACGGCTTCCGGACGTCGGAGTCGCCGTTCGATCGATCCGACGAACGGTCCGTTCGTGTTCTGTTTCCCGACGGAAGAAGTACCGATTAGTAGCTCTCGTCCGTTGTCGCGTTATGGAGTATCCGGTGTTCGTCTTCGACGACGACTGCGGGTTCTGTACGTGGTGGGCGGAAGCTTTCGAAGGCTACGCGACGGTTCGGACCGTCGGCTTCTCCGAGTTGAATCCGGAACTCCGGGAGCGCTTGCCCGACGATTACCGCGAGTGTTCGCACCTGGTGACCGAGGGAACGGTGTACTCGTGCGGCGCGTCGACCGAGGAGGCGTTACTCCGCACCGGTCCGGGGTCGTTCGTTCGACCCGTCGTCGAACGCCTCCGCGAGTTCGAGGTCTACAGGGGTCTCCGCGAGTGGGGGTATCGGCAAGGAGCGGACAACCGTGTTTTCTGGGGAAAGGTGCTGTCGAGGACGCCGCCGGCGAGGACGGCGCACGAGACGGAAACCGACGAGTGAGCGCTGGTCGCTAAACTATCGGGAGTCGTCGGCGAACGCGGGAGAACGAGTAGGGTACGTCTGTCAGCCTACGCGAGGTCTTTTGCTTCCGATTCGCAGACCGGCGAGCAGTACGGTCCCGCCGTCGCGTTCGCGTCGGGGTACGCGCTGAACGCTTCGGCGCACGTCGCGCATTCGTACTCCTCGTATGCGGACATACACGAACGACTAGATTCGGGACGGTCAAAAATCCTCCTGACGAGACCGAGGACGGGGATGACGAAGATGGCGGAGTTTATGCCGTTGCTCGCCCGACGGCCGACTATGGCTATCGAACCGGGCGACCGCGTCACCGTCGAGTACGTGGGTCGCTTCGAGGACGGCAGCGTTTTCGACACGTCGGACTACGAAGTCGCCGAGGACTCCGGCCTGTTGGGGGCGCGCGGCGAAGACCGGACCGACTACTCGCCGCTCTCCTTTACGGTCGGGGAGGGCGAGGTCATCGAGGGTCTCGAAACGGGCGTCGTCGGGATGGAAGCCGGCGAGGAGGCCACCCTGACGGTCCCGCCGGAGGAGGCGTACGGCGAGTTCGACGCAGACAGGGTGCGGGAGTACGACGCGGAGTCGTTCGAGGGGATGGTCGGCCGGTCGCCGGAGGTTGGCCTGCACGTCCACGCCCAGAACGGCCTGCACGGCGACGTGACCGCCGTCAGAGACGACACCGTGGAGGTGGACTTCAACCACGAACTCGCCGGTAAGACGCTCGTCTTCGAGGTGGAAGTCGTGGACGTCGAGTGAGACGCGGGCGGAGAGACGCACCCTCCGGACCGGTTACGAACCGAGTATCACCGCCGATATTTTAGGCGCTGATTCTGGCTCTATGGGGCCTGAAAGACACGAAAACAGTGGTTTAGGTAAACGGTTTAGTAGGTACGGAGCGTATAAACTAGTGGATGGTCGAACCCCCCACGACGCCCTGAATTCCCACGCGATATTCGATGCGCTGGCCGACCGTCCGGAGAGTGACTACCAGTGATAGACGACGGTACCAGCCGACGAGAGAGGACGGAGAACGAGACGACCGACCTGCGGAGCACGACGATGCGCCGCACCATCGGGACGGACGCGACTACGAGGTGCAACGAGTTCCTCGGTAAACTCGGCGCTCCGGCGGTGGCGGCATGAACGGAAGCGAACTCGGCGAGACGACGGTCGGAACGGCGACGAACTCCGAGGCGAACGACTCGGAACGCCTCGCCATCGAAACCATCGGTCTGCGGAAGTCCTTCGGAGACGTCGTCGCCGTAGACGGCGTCGACTTGCGGATTCCGCGCGGTACCGTCTACGGCCTCCTCGGCCCGAACGGGGCCGGAAAGACCACGACGATCCGGCTGCTCACGACGCTGCTCCGCCCGGACTCGGGCACCGCGACCGTCCTCGGCCACGACGTCGTGACCGAGGCGGCCGAGGTCCGATCGAAGGTGGCTCTCACGGGTCAGTACGCCTCGGTCGACGAGGACCTCACCGGTCGGGAGAACCTCGTCCTCGTGGCCCGACTTCTCGGACTCTCGTGGCGGGCCGCGCGGAGTCGGGCCGACGAACTGCTCACGACCTTCGGTCTCGCGGACGCCGCAGACCGTCAGGTGCGGACGTACTCCGGCGGCATGCGACGCCGTCTCGACGTCGCGGCGAGCCTCGTCGTCACGCCAGAGGTCCTGTTCTTGGACGAACCGACGACCGGTCTCGACCCGCGGAGCCGGAATCAGGTCTGGGACATCGTGCGCGCCATCGCCGCCCACGGGACCACCGTACTCCTGACGACGCAGTACCTCGACGAGGCTGACCGACTGGCCGACCGACTCGCCGTCGTCGACGAGGGGCGCGTCATCGCCGAGGGGACGAGTCGCGAACTGAAGGCGGCGGTGGGCGCGAACCGATTGGACGTTCGCCTCCGGGACGCCGGTCAGAGAATCGAGGCGGAGACCATCCTGACCGACGTCCTCGGCGTCGAACTCCTCGACGGAGCGGACCGGGACACGCTCTCTGTGAGCGTCCCGACCGAGGAGCGCGCCGCGGAAGCGCTGACCGCACTCGCCGACGCCGGCGTTCGCGCCGCCGAGTTCTCGCTCGGACAGGCGAGTCTCGACGAGGTGTTCTTGGCGCTCACCGGACGCCCCGCGCGAGAAGGGGGCGAACGCGGCGATGCGGCGGACGCCGAGGCGGCGGAGGTGCGGCCGTGAGCGCCGGGACGGAGGACTCTCTGCTCCCCGCCGAGGACGGGTTCGACGGCGCCCTCTCGCGGAGCGAACGCCCGCCCCGCGCGGGGGCCGTCTCCGCGTCGCTCACCCTCGGGTGGCGTGCGCTCCTGAAAATCAAGCACGTCCCGTTCCAACTGTTCGACGTCACGGCGTTCCCCATCATGTTCACGCTGTCGTTTACCTACCTCTTCGGGGGCGCTCTGGCGGGGTCGCCGCAGGAGTACATCCAGTTCCTCCTGCCGGGAATCTTGGTGCAGACCATCGTCTTCATCACCGTCTACACGGGCTTCGGACTCAACACGGACCTCGACAACGGGCTCTTCGACCGCTTCCAGTCGCTCCCGATATGGCAACCCGCGCCCATCGTCGGCGCACTCTTGGGCGACGTCGTCCGGTACTGCATCGCCGCGTTCGTGGTGGTCGGACTCGGCGTCGCGCTCGGATTCCGCCCGGGGGCGGGCGTCCTCGGGATACTCCTCGGACTCGCGCTGGTGCTCGTCTTCGCGTTCAGCCTGTCGTGGATATGGATTCTCGTCGGGCTGTCGGTCGAGAAGCCGGAGTCGGTCATGACGATGAGCTTCGTGCTTCTGTTCCCGCTCACGTTCGTGAGCAACATCTTCGTCGACCCGGCGACGATGCCCCCGTGGCTTCAGACCGTCGTAGCCCTCAATCCCGTCACGCACCTCGTCGACGCCACCCGGGGCTTCATGCACGGCGGCGTCGCGTTCGCGGACGTCGTGTGGGTCTTCGCCGCCTCTGCCATCATCGTCGCCGTGTTCGCGCCGCTCTCGATGCGGAAGTACCGGCAGGAGCGGTGAAACACGGCGAAGTAACCTCGTTTTTCGATGCGAGCCGTCGTCTCCGAGGCCGGTTTCCGGTCGCGGTGACGGACGAACGAATCGCGTTCGGGTTCGTCGGCGCGCTTCTCCCGTTCAGGCGGGTGGATAGGCAGATTCGACAGGAACTCCCTGACTGGGAGGTTCGCGTCCGGTTTCCGCGGACGCGCGGAGGACGTCCGTCCCGCCTGCCGTCACGGAAGGTCCTCCGCGCAGTCTATCAGGTCCTCCTCCGTCTCCCACCGACACAACCGCCCGGCGTCGGCCAGCATCTCGAAGATGGCCGTCTGCATCCCGCTGTACGGGCGGTCGACGTCCGCGTCGGTGTCCACCGACTCGGCGTCCAGGCCCTCGTACTCCCGCTTGAGGACGTGAGTCTTCCGGAAGTATTCCTCCAGTGCGGTGAAGTAGCCCTGTTCGACGAGGAACCCGCCGTGTGCGTGTTCCGCGACGCCGACGATGGCGTCGGCGTAGTCCGCGAGAATCCGGAACTTCAGGTAGGTGTTGGTCCACTCGCTCCGAACGTCGACCATCAGGAAGGCGTACGCGCCCGGACGGCGGTTCAAGCGGTCCTTCACCAGTTGGAGGCGGCGAATCTCCGGTTGCCCGTAACTCCCGAGGACGAAGTACGCCCGGTCGGCGGAGAAAATCGGCGCGAGTTCCGCGACGCTGTGTTTGAGGGCCTCGTACTCCTCCGGCGTGAGCGACGCGTCCCGCAGATATCGGTCGGCTCTCTCGGCGAGTTCCTCGACGGTGACCGACTCCTCGCTCATCGTCTCGAACTCCCGTTCGCCGCGCTTCAATGTACCGACTGAGTCGCCGACTACATCGCTCCACACCGTATCGCTTCTAACTAATTCGCGTTTGAGCGAAACGCTTTTGGACGAACTGCCCGAACGCAGACGTAATGAGCACTCCCGACCGACCGCCGAGCGACTTAGACTCCGTGCGAGAGCGACTCAACGTCGTGACGCAGGAGACGCGCTTCTCGCTCGTACAGGACATCCTCGGTCACCCGTCGGGGTTGCCGACGCTGAAAGAACTCGACTACGTGAACCCCAGCAGGAGTCGGACGACGATTCGCCAACACCTCCGGAAACTCGTCGACGCGGGCGTCGTCGAGGAGGTGTCGCTCCCCGAGGACCGCCGGCGCAACGACCTGCCGTACAAGTTCTACGGCATCAGCGACGCGGGTCGCCGGTTCCTCGAAGAACACAAACTGCTCCGGGCCGAGGAGACGCTTCAGACGGTGTACGAACGGGTCGAGAAGACCGACGAAATCGAGCGGTACGAGAACGCGCCCCGACCCGAGCGCTGAATCGCTCGCCGCTCTCTCTTCCTTCGGACTTCCGACGGTCGCCGGCGGCGACGCCACTCGCTGTCTCCTCCGCCGACGGGTGTCGTAAAGACCGAGCTTTCCCTACTACTCGCCGTGTCTCCGTCCGACTTCTCCGCCCTACGCGTCGCCCGAATCGCCGCGGGGGCCGCCGCGGCGACCGGGCTGTACGGCGTTCTCGCTCTGAGCGGCGTCGTCGGGGCCGTCGCCTGCCCGGCGGACTCCGCCGCCGGCGAGGGAACGAACGGTCGGGGCGGCGAGGTGGCTGCGGCCGCGGCCGCCGCGCGGACCTGTCCCGGCGGACTGGCGTACGTCCTCGACGGCGCGGGCGGCAGAGCCCCGGAACTGTTCGTCTGGCCGGCGGTGCTCCTCGGACTCGTCGCCGTCGGTGCCGTCGCGGTGTGGACCGGTCGCCGTCGCCTCGCGTGGACGACGGTTTTCGCCGGTCTCGCCGCCTCCGGCGTCGGATTTCTGAGCGTCGGGCGGTACTTCCTGCCCCCGACGCTGTTCCTTCTCGTCGGTGCGGTAGCCCTCTCCGTGGAGGCGAGTCGCGGACCCGACGGTTCGGGGGAGTGAAGAGTCGGAAAAGAGGTTCGAGACTCAGTCGGCGGGTTCCGGCCGGTACGACCGGCTGATGGCCTTCCAGTGGCCGGCGGCGTAGCGGTGGTAGGTGACGACGGCGGGGACGAACGTCTCCAAGACGAGGCCGGCGTACAGCGCGCCGATTCCCAGCGGCGTCACGGCGCTCAGGTAGGGAAGCGGCACCGAGGCGGCGCCGAGGTAGATGACGGGCAGCGCGAACACGTACAGTCCGAGCACCTGCCCGTAGAACGGCCAACTCGTGTCGCCGCTTGCGCGGAGCGGTCCGGTCGCACCGCCGGAGACGCCGCGGAACACGACGCTGACGCAGGCGACGACGATGAACGTCGTCACCATCGGGAGGATGGTGGGGTCGTTGACGTAGACGCTCCCCACCTGTTCGGCGAAGAGGAGGACGGACGCCGCCACGAGGAGGTAGACGGCGGTGCCGAACACGATGACGTCGCGCCCGTACGCGTCCGCGCCCTTCTCGTCACCGATGCCGAGTTCTTGACCGACGAGACTGCTGGACGCTATCGAGAAGCCCCACCCGGGGGTGTCCATCAGGTCGCGGACGCGGCGGGCGATGACGTACGCGGCGACGACGTTCGGGCCGAACATGGCGATAAGGGCGAGCATCGGGAACTGCGCCGCCCGTCGAGCGACGTTCGTGAACACGAGGGGCGCGCCGATGTCGAGGACGTCGCGCACCTCGTCGGCCGTCGCGTACGGCCGTCCGATATCGACGGAGATGGGGAACTCGCCGAGCACCGGGAGTCGGTACCCGGCCAGTCCGACCGCGAACACGGCGAGAGCGAGGACGTTCGCGACCACCGTTCCGATTGCCGCGCCGACGACGCCCATCCCGAGGCCGAATATCAACGCCGCGTTTATGCCGATGTTGACGACGGCGCCGCCCCCGCGGACCATCATGGGCGTCCACGCGTCGTCCGCGCCGACGAGCGTCCGACTCGCGATGAGGTTGAGACCGGCGAAGGGGACGCCGAGAGCGACGACTCGGAGGTAGTCCGCGCCGTACGCCAGCGACGCGCCCTCGCCGCCGACGAGTCCGACGAGCGTCTCGGGAACCGCCGCGTAGAGGGCGGCGAGGGGGAGCGTCACGGCGACGGCGATGAGCGCGCTCGTCGTCACCGCAAGCGAGAGCCTGTCGCTCGCGCCGGCGCCGAACCGCTGTGAGACGAGGCTGATAGTCGCGCCGGCGATGCCGCTCCCGGCGGCGAACACGACGCCCCAGAACGGCGTCGCGAACCCGACGCCCGCGATGGCGGCCGGACCGAGGGCGATGCCGACCATCGCCACGTCCGCCGCGGACTTCGACATCCGGGTGATTCCGGTGACGATTCGCGGCCACGCCAAGTCTGTCGTCTGCTCGACGCGCCGGGAGCTAATCAGCCCGAACCGCGCGAGCAGATAACCGACCGAGAGGAGAACCCAACGAAACGGATTCGGCAATCGCCTTCCTAGAACTGCCACAGCGAGTGTTTCGATTCGAGGCCCTAAAGCGCTTCATATCTGGGGTGTATTTCAGGATTTATTCGCACGTTATCGCTTGTCTCAGGGATTCTACTTCGAATATCGGGAACGGCAACCGTGGCACCGACGGCCACGGTACGGACGCTCGGACGGCCGCCGATTGTGCCCCGACGTTCGACGCTCACTCCGACAGCGACACTCGCTCCACCGACCCGTCGGACCCCCGGACCAGCGCCTCGATGGCGGATTCGGTCGCCACCGTCACCGACTCGCCGCCCGGCGTGCCCTCGTTCACGCGGATGGTGTTCGCGTTGACGACCGCTCCCTTTCGGGTGGGACGGTCGGTCTTCGTGTGGCCGACGACCTGCGGCGGGGCGTCCTCGGCCATGTGCTGGAAGTCCATCCAGACGAGGCCGGCGTCGGCCCCTCTGACGCTCTCCGAACCCATTCCGACGACGCTCTCGGCGTCGCCGTACGCCTCCTCCTGTGCGTCGACCCACCCCTCGGTGCCGGATTCGAGCCCGCGCTTCAGTTTCTCGCCGGCCCCGCGGAGCGTCTCGTTCACCGCCGCGACGGAGAACGGCCGGTTCGACCCGGCGTGGACGTACGTCCGCCCGTACGCCTCGAACGCGACGGCGAGTCGTCCGGCGGCGACGTCTTCGAGTATCCGCTTCCGTATCTCCGCCGGCGGGTCGGCGGAGTACCAGTACTCCCAGTGGTAGACGTGGGGAAAGAGCACGTTCGCCTCGTGGTTCCCGAGGAGGTGGACGACGTGGCCCGGCGGGGCCTCCTCGCGGAGTCGCCACACCGTCTCCAACGTCTCGGTGTTCGACGGGCCGCGGTCTACGGTGTCGCCGAGGAAGACGAGGACGTACTCGTCGCCGCCGGCCCAGTGGAGTCGCCCCTCCTCGTCGGCGTCCACGAGGGGCCGGTCGAACGCCTCGCCGACCAGTTCGAGCGCCGACTTCGCGTCCGAGAGGTAGCCGTGGATGTCGGAGACGGACACCACCGTCGGCGCGTCCGCGTCGATATCCGAGAGCGATTCGGGGGCGAGCGTCATCGCATCACCGGCCCGGCGACGGAAACGCTGTTTACGAGTTTCATACACCGACCGTCCGAGAGCGGAACCATAATCGCTCGGGTCGTCGCAGTCTCGGCCGACGCTGCCTCCGGACGGCGTGTCTCGAACGGTCTCGCCGCGACGCCCCGCCGACGCGCTTCACTCGACGTACGCCGTGACGAGTCGGCGCTCGATTCGCTGGAGTCTGTCGCTCACCGTGCCCGCAGAGAGGCCGAGTTCCGACGCGAGTTCCCGGTGAGTCGTCTCGCGCGGCACCTCGTAGTACCCCTCCCGAACGGCGAGTTCCAGAAGTTCCGCCTGCCCGTCCGTCAGTACCTCGGCGAACTCCCCGGCGGTCGGTCGGTACGTCCCTATCTCTTCGAGTTCCAGTTCGACCGCCGCTGGCAGTTCCGAGACGGCCCGTCGGATGCCGGCCCCCGTGCCGATGAGCGTGAACCGGTAGCCCCGTCGCCCGTCGACCTCCCGGTGCGCTATCGGCCAGTCGAGGACGATGTCGTGCGCGTAGAGAAGCGAGAGGAGGTCGCCTATCAGCCCGACGCTCCGACACCGGAGGTACGCGACGCCGCTTCCGTCCGTCCCCGTCACGTCGTACCCGAGAACCTCGTCGGCGGCGTCCAACAACCGCTCCGCCGCCGAGAGGTCGCCCCGCAAGTCGACGAGGACGACGTACCGGCCGTCCTCGATGGGTCCCATGTGGCGAGTCGATTCGATGGCCACCGACTCCGACCGGCCGAAGCGGTCCAGAACCGGCGCTATCTGTACGTCCGTCTCCGTCAGTACGAGCGTCGCGTATCTCATCGGTTCGTCTCCGCGGGCGTCGTCGGCGCCTCGCGGCCTCGATAGGCGTTGCTCGCTCCGTTACCTAAAAGGATTTCTAGCATCCTAGGAATCAGCCCCAAACGGCTCCCCGCCATAGGGACAGTCGATGCAACACGAGATGCCGCCGGGCCCACGCGGACTTCCGGTTCTCGGGGCCGACCCCGCGATGATTCGCGGCGGTCTGGAGTTCACTTCGCGCATGGCCCGGGAGTACGGCGACGTCGTCCACTGGGACGGCGTTCGGGGAGACGTCTACCAGATCAACCACCCCGACGACATCGAACGCGTCCTCGTGCAGAACAACCAGAACTACGTGAAGGGCGAGAGCTTCCAGAAGATTCTCGGCCCCCTCACCGGGAACGGCATCCTCAACAGCGAAGGCGAGGAGTGGCGGCGCAACCGCCACCTCGTCCAACCGGCGTTCCACCCGGACCGCATCGAGGAGTACGCCGAGATGATGACCGCCTTCACCGAAGAGATGTGCGGTCGGTGGTCGGACGGCGAACGGCGACTGATTCACGACGACATGATGGAGTTGACGCTCCGAATCGTCGCGAAGGCGCTGTTCGGCGTGGACGTCGAGGACCGCTTCGAGGAGATAAGCGACGCCATCGATACGTTCCTCCCCGCCACGTCGAGTCTTCCGAACATCCTCCTCCCGGAGGAGGTGCCCCTCCCCTCGCGCCGGAAGATGCGCGAGGCGCGACAGACGCTCGACGACGTGGTGACGGAGATCATCCGGGAACGCCGCGCGGACCCGGGTAACGACGTCGTCTCGATGCTGCTGTCGGCGGCCGACGAGGAGGGCAACTCCCTCAGCGACGACCAGATTCGCGACGAGATAATCACGCTCCTCACGGCCGGTCACGAGACGACGGCAGTCTCGCTGACGTACACTACCTACCTCCTCTCGCAACACCCGAAAGTGGAGCAACGACTCGTGGCAGAACTCGACGAGGTGCTCGACGGCCGGACGCCGACGATGGCCGACGTTCCCCAGTTGACGTACACCGAACAGGTGGTCAAAGAGTCGATGCGCCTCTACCCGCCGGTACCGAGAGTCGTCCGCGAGGCGGTCGAACCCGACACGCTCGGCGGGTACGAGATTCCCGCCGGCGCGACGATCCAGATGAGTCAGTGGGTCGTCCACCGCGACTCCCGGTGGTACGACGACGCCCTCTCGTTCGAGCCCGAACGCTGGACCGACGAGTTAGAGCAGTCGCTCCCCCGGTTGGCGTACTTCCCGTTCGCGGCGGGGCCGCGCCGGTGCATCGGCGACCGGTTCGCCATGCTCGAAGCGCGCCTCCTCTTGGCGACCATCTACCAGAACTACCACCTCGAACTGGTCTCGGACCGCAACCTCGAAGTGATACCGACGGTCACCTCCCGGCCCAAGGAGGAAGTCGTGATGGTCGCCCGCGAGCGTTCGGCCGACTGAGTCCGGGCCGCACAGTATATCCGTCTCTGCGCCCGCTTGTCGGTATGGCCGCCTACCAGTGCTCCGCGTGCGGAGAGACGGTTCCGAGGGCGAGACGATGCGTCGAGTGCGGTGCCGAGACTGACGTCGACTGCGCGCCGTCGGAGGACGCGTACCTGGACGGGCTGACGAGACGACTCAGCGAGCAGGCGGCCGCGGCGGACCACGATAGCGTCTCGTTCGACGCCGTCCGCTCGGATTACGACGTGTACGACCGGCCGCTCGGCGGGTACCTCTACCCCGAGGAACGGCCGATGGCCGTCTTCGGACTAGGCGAGACCGTAATCACGAGTTTCACGGAGGACTCCTGGACGGTGAAGGCGGGACTCCTGAAGTCGGGCCATCTCCTCGTGACCGAGGACCGCCTCCTGTCCGTGACGCCGGACGCACCGACTACGCAGCTCGTCCCCGTCGATTTCGCCGACGTGG
Source organism: Halopelagius longus (assembly GCF_900100875.1). Taxonomy (NCBI): domain Archaea; kingdom Methanobacteriati; phylum Methanobacteriota; class Halobacteria; order Halobacteriales; family Haloferacaceae; genus Halopelagius; species Halopelagius longus. The sequence continues at coordinate 18,262 of NZ_FNKQ01000005.1, forward strand.
TGGCTATCGAACGAGAGTCGTCGTGGTTGGACTCCGTGCTCTCCGTCGAACTCGCCGACGGGTACACCTACGAGTACCATCTCGAACGGACGCCCGACGAGGAGATGGACGCCGCGCTGGCGTTGCTTCGGGAGCTGAGCGACGGACGGAGCTCCGCGGAGACGGAGGCCGCCCGGTTCGTCCGAGACGTGGACGACGTCGTCGCGGCCGGCAACTCCGCCGAGACGGTCCTCCGCGACGTCGCGGACCTGTTCGCCGAACGGGACGAGGAGACGGTGTTCGACCACCTCGTCGCCGAAGCGGACTCCGTAGACGAACTGTTCGTCGCGCTCTCGAACGCGCCGAACGTGGGTCCGCCGGCCGGCGAGGCGACGAGCGAAGACGAACGTGAAGGCGAAGACGGCGGTGCGTTGCCCGTTCGCCGGTCCCGGTTCTCGAACCTGCGACACCGAGTCGCGTACACCGCACAGAACGCGGATCCCGCCGAAGTGGGGAAGTACACCCTCGCCGCCGGATTCGGGTTCGGGGCGGCCGCCGTCTCGGCCCCCATCTCCACGCCGGTCGGTCTCGCGGCCATCGCCGCGGGTGGGGCGGCGACGGGCGCGTACGCGAGCGCTCACCCGGACTCGCTGGCTGCCCGAATCGACCCTATCGCGCTCGCACTCAGCGCGAAGACCGCTGGTCGGCGCTTGGACGCTAGCCCCGTTCCCGCCGGTGCGGGTACCGGCGCCGCCTTGGGTGCGATTGAACATCTCGGAGACGAGGCGGTCCCGGCCGAGTACGCGCACTGGTTCGCGGAGGCGGACTTCGACGCCATCGTCGAGGGTGCCGAGTTGGCGGCGCGCGAAGCCGCTCGGTCCGAAGCGTACGGAGACCGGAACCGCGCGGCGATAGTCGGTGGCGGTGTCGGACTCGCGTCCGGGTACGTAGACGACGCTACGTTGGACGAACTCGAAGGACTCCTCGACGACGACCTGTACGAAGCGTTACTGCCCGCAGACGAGAGCGAGGAGACGGAGCCCGACGGGCGAGACTGAGAGGGTTCGCTCGGTAGTCCGGTCCACGCTCAGTCGTTGAGATGCGCCCGCTCGAACCGGTCGGGCGGGAGTTTGAGTTCGTCGAGGTTCGGGAGGTGTTTGACGTTGTAGACGACCTTCATCTCGTCGGTGACGGGACCGTTGAGACAGGAGAGCCTGATTCCGTCCGCTATCATCTCGGAGGGGAGGATGTTGCTCGAATCCATCTCCATCTCCCCGTCGATGACCGCGACGGCGCAGTTCGCACACGCCCCGCCCCGGCAGGCGTACGGCCACGCGAACCCCTGTTCCTCGGCCGCCTCCAGGAGCGACTGGTTCGGTTCGACCGTTATCTCGCCGTAGTCCGCCGGGTCCAACCCCGCGGCGGACGCCTTCTCGAACAGGTCGTCGTCGTCCAGTTTCCACCCGTGGTCGTCGAGGACTTCGTAGTTGAGGAACTCGACGCGCGACTCCTCGGACTCCTCCTCGCCGCCCTCGTCGCCTCCGGTTTCGTCCGCGTTTCCCCTCCGCCACGGACGGTCCGCGTCCGCGCCGTCGTCCGTACCGGTCTCCTCGTATCCGTCGAGAATCTCCCTGTACGCCGCGTAGACCGCTTTAAACTCCTCGGCGGACCCGCCGTGGTCCGGGTGGGACTCTTTCACCCGGCGCCTGTACGCTCGCTCGATTTCCGCGTCGTCCGCATCCGAATCGACTCCTAAAATCTCGAACGGGGACTCCACGCCTAGGGGTGGGGCGATGAGAATCATAAATCCTCTCCCTGCCGCCCCGTCGCGGGAATTTGCGCACCGCCGAGGGAGTTCGGACCCTTCGTTCAGAGTGAAAACGGCGCGGGAGGCGTCGGCGACGCCGAACGCGGACTCGACGCGGCCGAGACCGTTAAATAGCATAGAAGAGGGACTCTACCGACAGAATCACTTCGTCGGTTCACCGTGAACTCGCGTCTCGCCGGTCGCGTTTTCACCCTGAACGAGGGGTGTCCCGGTTCGACGCGCCTCCGGTACGGGCGTGCGACTGAAACGGCGGCGACTCTCGGAGCGCCGACCGAGACGCCTCGGGCCTTCCTTCGTCCGCGTCTCTTCTCTCGCCCCCTTTCGGGACAACCTGACCGGACGGTCCGCCGGGTAGTCGGAAGACAGATATATATCAATGGAAATTCAATTGTCTGCTAATGGAGTTCGTCGGCATCGTAGCGGTGGCGACCATTCTCGGCGTGTCCGGATACAACGTGAGAACCGCGTACGGGAGTCGTTCGTGGGCGAATCTGGCGGTACATATTCTGGGACTGTTCGCCGCGAGTCTGGGGGCCGTCGAGTTTTTCGGGCTCCGAGTACCTCTCGGAGTCGCCCCCGCCAGCGGAATCAAGATAATTGCTCTCCTGATGGCTCTGATACTGCTGGCTAACTATCTGCTGCAGCGATTCGCTCCGCGCGCGCGGCGCAGTTCCGGCTAATTCGGCGTCGTGTCCCGATACTCCCCGCGAGTAGAACACCCCCGCCTCCCCGACGATATCGGCTGTCGGAAGCGACCGGGTGAGAATCGTCGTGCCCCGGTCGACGAACACGACGTGCGGTTCTCTCTCGTTAGGAGAACAAATGTAATTGGACGAACGTGGCTGCGAACGTTCGGTGGTACTCGAGGAGGCAACCGTCCGGAGGGAGCTCGCGAATTCTTTAGGCTACTGCCTCCTGACTCGGCTATGTAGGATATCCCACGAGACGAGGACTACACTCGACAGCGAACGGAGTCAAAGTTCGGGATCCGTTCGATAGACTGCTCGATAATCGACGGATGTGCTATTCCTACGGGTAGGAGGCAGATATCGTCCATCGATAGGCGAACGCACACACGCACATCCACTTTACTGGACGTAGATTTGTCTAATTATTTCCGTCGAAGGACTACCGATCGAACTCGGTGAACGGGTTCACTGCGGCGTCGTACTATCCTGAGGGGAAGTTTCTCTTCCCGTTCTCGGGACCGGTCCGGTCGAAATGAAAATGTATTAGGCCAACCTAAAACAAACTCTTCGAGAGGTGCCGGAACCGAATCTGGATGCTGGGGATCGTACGTTCCGTAATCGACGCGGAGACGTCTCTCACCAGCCGATTCGGTGCCGTCTCCGGGAGAGCGGTACTCCCGAAACTCGCCTCGTTTCGGATGACCTCTCTGTTTTAGGCCATCCTAAAAATCGGAACTGTTAATGTGTTTTAGGCGAGCCTAAACTATATGGCACGTAGACGCCAGGTACTCGCAGGAAGCGCAGGACTGCTAGCTGCTCTCGCGGGGTGCTCCGGCGGCACCGGAGGCGGTTCCGAAAGCGAGACCGAAGCGCAGACGACGGCGGCGGAGACGCGGACCGAACAACCGACGGAGGGCGAGGAGACGACCACGGAGAGCGCCACTCCGTACACGGTCGAGATCGCCCCCCACGGCGAGTTCACGTTCGAGGAAGTCCCCGAGACGTACTCGGTCATCCCCAGCGTCTTTCTGGACATCGGGATGGCGCTCGGCAAGCAGCCCGTGGCGGCGACGGACATGGCTCGCGCGCCGCGGAAGATGTACGACATCCTCCCGGACGTCACCTTCAACGAGGACGACATCATGGCGCTGGCGTCCGGTTCCGAGTCGGGGTACGACAAGGAGAACTTCTACGCCGCCGACCCCGACGTCAACCTCATCGACCCCCGGGGGCTGAGTCGCTTCACCGACTGGGACGACTCCGACATCCAGGAGATCGAGGACGCGACCGGCCCGTTCGTCGGGTCGTCCATCCGGTTCGGACCGACCCATCCGTTCGGAAACCAACAGGACACCTACTACGGACTCTACGATGTCTTCGAGAAGGTCGCGCAGGTCTTCCAGCGCCAAGAGCGGTATCGGGCCTGGAAGTCGCTGCACGACGAGTTCGTGGAGAACATCGAGTCCCAACTGCCGCCGGAGGACGAGCGTCCCTCGGTCATCGCACTGTGGCGCGGCGTCGACCCCTCCTCCGGGCAGTTCTACCCCTCGCCCCTTCACCAGTACCACAACCAGACTAAGCCGCTCTACCGCCTCGGCCTGAAGGACGGGTTCGACGAGGAGATTCCCGGCGGCGGCACTATCGGCTACGAGGAACTGCTCGACCACGACCCCGACTACATCGCCGCCGTCGGTTCGCTGACGTCCGACACGCACGAGGAGTTCGTCAGTAACATCGTCGAACCCTTCGAGAACAATCCGAACGGGCAGGACCTCACCGCCGTTCAGGAAGGGAACTTCATCCGTATCGGCGGCCAGTATCAGGGTCCCATCGTCGACCTCTTCGCCACGGAGGCGGCCGCAAAGCAGGTCTGGCCCGACCGGTTCGGCGAGTGGCCGGGTCCGGTCAGCGACGTACCCGAGGACGAACAGTTGTTCGACCGTCAGGAAGTCAGCGACATCATCAACGGAAACTTCTAGGAGATGGCGAAGGTATTCGACCGACTCGCGCAGCTCCGCGTCAGGGGACGCGACTGGTACGCCACCTCGAAGCTCGGTCTCATCGTCGTCGGCAGCCTCGGAATCCTGCTGGCGTCGACGATTCTGCAGGTGAGCTTCGGCGCGTACCCGCTGACGCTGGGCGAGGCGTGGCACACGGTGTTCGATACGGAGGTGCTGTTCAGCACCGACGTCTGGCGGTGGGCGCTGTTGGGCGCGAACGTCCCGGAGTGGCTGACCCGCCAGCAGCTCGTCGTGTGGAACCTCCGACTGCCGCGCATCCTCGTCGGCGTCATCGTCGGCGCGAACCTCGCGGTTTCGGGCGCTATCTTCCAGATACTCACGCGCAACGAACTCGCGAGCCCCTACATCCTCGGCGTCAGCGACGGCGCCGGACTGGTCGTGCTCGTCACGCTCACCGCGTTCTTCAGCCTCAAGCCGCTGCTGCCAGTGCTCGCGGCGATAGGCGGCGGGCTCGCGTTCCTGCTCGTGTACGCCATCGCGTGGAAGAACGGCACCAGTCCCGTGCGACTCGTGCTCGCGGGCGTCGTGGTCGGCACCGTCTTCGGGTCCGTCCAACGGGCGCTGTTTTTCTTCATCGACGACCTCGCCATCGCCATGTCCGCGCAGGCGTGGCTCTCGGGCACTCTCCTGAACGCAGGGTGGGAGGAAGTCCGAATCGCGCTCCCGTTTACGGTCGTAGCCCTGGCGCTGGCGTTCGCCGTGACACAGGAGTTAGACGTTCTACTGCTGGGCGAGGACAGGGCCGACTCGCTGGGGATGCCCGTCGAGAAGGTGCGGTTCGCGGTCGCCGGCATCGGCGTCCTCTCGACGGCGGCCGCGATCGCCGTCGCGGGCCTCATCGGCTTCGTCGGACTCATCGTCCCGCACATGGTGCGCAACATCGTCGGCAGCGATTCGAAGACGCTGCTTTTGGGCTGTCTGTTCCTGGGCCCGGCGCTGTTGGTCGGCGCGGACGTCGGCGCTCGACTCGCGTTGAGCCCGGTCCAGCTCCCGGTCGGCGTCATCACCGGCATCGTCGGCGGTCCGTACTTCCTCTATCTCATGCGGAAGAAGGCGAACTTGGGTGGTGTCTGATGACCGAGGGACGCCCACCCCGAGTCGAACGGGAGTCGGCCGACGGGGAATCCACGGAACGACCCGCAGACGGCGGCGGTACGGCTCCGCCGGATACGACGGACACCGCCTTCAGCGGAACGGACCTCGTCGTCGGCTATCCCGGACTGGACGAACCGGTCATCGACGGGGAGTCGATCGCCGTCCCGCCGGACGAGGTGACCGCGCTCATCGGCCCGAACGGAAGCGGCAAAAGCACGCTGCTCAAAGGTCTCGCGAACAAGATTTCGCCCGACGACGGGACGGTCCTGCTCGACGGGCGAGCTGTCGACTCGTACGGGTCGAAAGAGCTCGCCCGCAAGCTCGGGTTGCTCTCCCAAGAGAACGCCGTCCCCGCGGGAATCTCGGTCGGGGACCTCGTCGAGCGCGGGCGCTACCCCCACACAGGGTTCTTCGAGTCGCTGTCGGACGAGGACCGGGCGGCCGTCGACGACGCCATCCGACTCGCCGGCATCGAGCACCTCCGCGAACGCGACGTCGATAGCCTCAGCGGCGGCCAAAAGCAGTTGGTGTGGATAGCGATGGCGCTCGCACAGGACACCGACGTGTTACTGCTCGACGAACCGACCACGTTCCTCGACCCGCACCACCAACTCGAGGTGATGCAGATCGTGGAGACGCTCCGCGACGAGAGCGAGATGACCGTCGTGCTCGTCCTCCACGACATCGGGCAAGCGGCGCGGTACGCCGACAACGTCGTCGCGCTCAAGGACGGCTCGGTGTACGCCCGCGGGCCGCCCGAGGAAGTCGTCACGAGACGGCTCCTCGCCGACGTCTTCGACATCGACGCGGCGGTCGTGGACACGGAGTACGGTCCGCAGATAGTGCCGTTAGAACCCCTCGACGACGACGTTCGGAGCGAGGACGGTGCCGCCGGCGGCGGCGACTGACTAACGCCGCCTCAAATCGCACTTCCCGACGGCTCGGCGGTCGTATAGAGGTACGCGGCGGCGAGTGCGACGACGGCCTCGGCGGCTTTGGAGACGAAGGCCATCGCGTTCGCCGGGCCGCCCATGACGAAGTACGCGACTATCTGAGCGAGGGCGAGGAGGACCATGAAGACGTAGAACTCGCGACGCCAGTATCGAGTCACGTAGACCGCCACCCCTGCGATGAAGCCGACGGCGGCGAGGACGAACAGGACGGCTTGCGTGGTGTCGAACGCCACCACGACGGGAACGAGCCAGAGGTGGATTCCCGCCGAAACGAGCGCTGCAGCGATCATCACGTACGGTACGACTCCCGACGGTACGCCCGTGATCAACGAGTTGCCGGGCGTGTTAGTTGTTGCCTCGGACATCGGTAGTAATATGGGTGTTTTGAATGATATGTTTTTCCACGTTCAGGTTGGGCTAACCTATCGAATTTGTAAGGAGTCGAGAACCGTCCGTAGTCGCGTGAAAGAAACGTTAGACCGCCGTAGGCGCGCCGACGGCTCGGATACGACCGAACAGACGGAATGTATGACAGGTATCAGTACGACCCGTCGGGTGTCTCGGCGAGTTCGCCTCTTGGCGACAGGGATTTCCGATTCACGTCGGCCGGTCGACGTTCCGTAACGGAGCATACCGTAAGGATATCTCTAACGCCTGCCGGTCTCCTTCGGAGATACCGTTACAGAAGTAGCGCTGTAACAGGTGTTTTGTCTTGCGCGTTACGGGGTTGAACTATGGTATCCGTGAACGCGAGAGACGATTCAGAGTGGATTCGTCAGATATTCTCGAACGAATCTGTAGGGAGGGGAGACCGTCGATTCAGTAACTGCCGGTAGGTAACAGAGATGTCGTCCGCCGCCGCCTCTAACTTCCGGACGAGCGTTTCGCGGTACTCCTCACGCTGAAATTTACTGGTCGGGCCTCCGATCGAGATGCTCCCTACCGTCTCGTTATCGACGGTGAGTGGGCACGCGACGAATCCGACTCCGACGGCCTGTTCGTCCCAATCGACGGCGTATCCGTCGTCCGCGATCCGGTCGAGTTCCCGCCGAAGCGTCGCGGGGTCAGTTGTCGTCTGTTCGGTTACTGCAGGAAGCGAATCTCCGTCCAGTAACTCGTTCCGGCGTTCCTCCGAGAACTCCGCCAGTATCACCTTCCCGGCGGCGTGGGTGTGAAGCGGCGTCCGAAAACCGCTGTACGGACTGGGGCCGACCCGCCCCCGGTCGGTTTCCGCGTGGAGAAGCACCCACTCTCCCTGTTCTTCGACGCCGAGTTGGACGAGTTCGCCCGTTTCTCTGTAGAGGTCTACCAGGGAGCGAATCGAAGCGCGAAACAACCGACCGCGGTACTTCTTTCGGTTCCCCAACTGCAGGAACCGGTAGCCGAGTTCGTACAGTCCATCGTTCCGGGAGACGAATCCGACCTCCGCTAACGAGGCGAGGTAATCGTGCGCCGTCGCCCTCGTGACCCCGAGTTCGGCGGCGACTTCGGACGGACGCGCCCCCTCCTGTTCGTCGAGAACCTGCAGCACTCTAAACGCCCGCGCGACCGTTTTGAGAGGTGGGGAGCCCATACACCGGCCTCTCGTTAGACCCGTATAAATCGTCGGAAAACGACAAACTCGCTCCCTAACGGTACGTCCGTCTCCGGTCTCCCGGTGATGTCAGCGAGAGTCTCTCGATCCGTTCGACGGACGAGAGCGTCCCTCTTTCCCCGTGAAGCGTCGCTTCGAGTCCCACCGCCGACGCTCTCGTCGCCGCGGTTCGTCCGTTCTCGGTGCCTCTCGAAGGAATCGCCCTCCGGAAAGCGATTCTCCTCGGCTCAATTACAGTACTATGCTCGTAATGCGCCCACTTACGCGTCTACTGATGGGCCACGAGACGCTACGAAGGTGGTTGGACCCGAATCGCTCCGCGAGGAGCGCACTCCGACACCTCCGGAACGGCATCCGCTATTGTCGGAACGCTTCCCGACGGAATTCCTTCGAAAGAGACGGAACTGCTATTCCGTTCTTCGAGCTAGAGCGCCCGAAGCGAACGTCTCTCTCCGGTGTCCGACACCTGCGAAATGAACGTGGTTCGTTCGGGCCGAGCCTTCGAAGAATTTGCCCGTGGTATCGGTACCCTCGGTGCGACGTACGAGGTTTTCCCCGCGTTCTCGGGCGCGAGCCGGTTTGCGAGGCGAACTCGGGTCGGACACCTTTATTCGATATTATCGGATGATTTTCGTCGAGTACGTTTTAACGGGGCCGCTTCTCGCAGGTAATCACGGAATTTTCTCCCTTCCCCGACGGACGTATGAATATTGAAGGAGGGGATTCGACGCCCAGTTCCGGTATGATCGGACGCCCACGTTGCCGTCGGAGCCATCTTCGGACCGAAGATGGCGTACGCCGGGGGCCCGCGGACCCGTGGACGGCCTCGCCATCTCTCTCGTCCTCGCGTTTCGTAGTCTCCTCGAAAGCTATCGAGGCAACTCCTCTACGAGTAGTTCGACCGGGTGACGTGGCTGTCGTTCGAGCAGGGCGCCTATCTGTTCGAGACAGGAGGTACCGCTGGCGACGACCCGTCGGTCGTCGACGCCGTCGGCCTCCAGTTGGCCCCTGAGTCGGTCGCCGACGTCCATGCTGAGTTCGTAGTACTCGGACTTGTAGCCGAAACTCCCCGCCATCCCGCAGCACTCCACGTCCGAGGTGACGACGTCGTAGCCGCACGCGTTCAGGACGGCGACGGTGTACGTCTCCAAGCCGAGGGTTCGCTGTTGACAGTGGCTGTGGTAGGCGATACCCTCGCCGTCGCCGGTGGCGAGTGCGTCGGCGTCGGCACCGTTCTCCAGGAGGCCGTAGACGTACTCCAGAACCTCGTAGCTGTTCTCAGAGAGTAGCGCGAAGGCGTCGCCGTCGACGAGTCGTTCGTACTCCCGCGTGAACATGGCGTGGTCGCTCGGTTCGACGACGACGACGTCGTAGCCGTCATCGACGTACGGCGTGAGCGTCTCGGTGACGCGCTCTGCGTGGTCGGCCGCGGTATCGACCATCCCCTGCGAGAAGGGGGCGCGACCGCTGGAGGCCACCGACGGAACGACCACCGCCACGCCGAGTGCTTCGAGGGCGCGGACGGCGGCCTTCCCGCGTTCGACCTGCACGTGGTTCGTGTAGAGGTCGGGGTAGAGGACGGCGCGTCGTTCGGGACTCGTCGCGCGGGAGTCGCGCTCTGCTCGCGCCGCCCGCTCCTTCGAGGCGGCCGCGCCGCCTCGCTTCTCGAACCACTCGACCAACGTCTCCCGTTCGAACTCCGGCAGGTCGCGCCGGGGATCGATACCGAGCACCTTCTCCATCGCCCACCGGGACGCGTCGGTGTCGGCGAGCCAGTTCGAGAGCGGCGCCGTCGCGCTTCCGAGTTTCGCCACCGTCTCGAAGTTGCCGAAGAACCGCTTTTGGACGTCGACGCCGCCGGGTTCCTCGTCCGGCGTCAACCCCTCGACCAACCAGTCGAACTCCGTCTCGTCTCCGCGGTTGATCCGGTCGCGAACGACCGTGTTTATCCACGGGATGTCTATCTTCACCGGGCAGGCGTTGACGCACCGCGTACAGCCGGTACAGAGGTCGTTGAACTCCGCGGCGGTGTCGGATCCCTCGATCCCCGCCTCCCATCCCGTCGCGATGCCGCCCGAGTAGGTTTCGCCGCCGAAGGCGTGCCCGCCGACGCTCTGGAAGTTCGCACAGGAGTTCGAACACGCCGAGCATCGAATGCAGTACAGCGTCTCCTCGAGGTGTTCGTCCTCGCGCATCTCCATGCGGCCGTTGTCGATGAGAACGAGGTGGAACTCCCGGTCGGCGTCGAACTCCGACAGCGGTGTGGTGTCGTCGTCGAAGTCGACGACCGGGGTGTCCACGGGCGGCGTGAGAAGCGAGACGTAGGAGGTGATGTCCTGTCCCGTCCCGGACCGACCGATGAGTTCGACGAACGGTTGGAGGTCCTCGACGGACGGAATCACCTTCTCGACACCCGCGACGGTTATCTGCGTGTCCGTCGCGGCGACGGTCTTTCGCGCGTTACCCTCACTCGTGACGAGTGCCATCGTCCCGGTGTCGGCGGTGATGAAGTTCGCGCCCGTCATCCCCACCTCCGCGTCGACTATCTGCTCGCCGAGTCTCTCTCGCGCGAAGTACGTGAGGTCTTCCGCGGTTTCGAGGGGTTCTTGGGGGTCGAACCGTTCGTCGAACAGGTCGGCGATGGCCTCCCTCGATTTGTGGATGGCCGGTGCGACGATGTGCGAGGGCGCTTCCTCCGCGAGTTGGAGCACCCACTCGCCGAGGTCGGTCTCCACCACGTCCACGCCGTCGGCTTCGAGCACGTCGTTGACCTCTATCTCCTCGGTGGTCATCGACTTCGACTTCACGACGCGGTCGGCGTCTCGGTCCGAGACGACCGAGCGGATGTAGTCGTTGGCGTCCTCGGCGTCGTCGGCGATGTACACCGTCCCGCCGTTGGCCTCGACGCTCTCCCGGAGTTCCTCGACGAGTTCCGGAAGGCGTTCGATGGCGTCCTCCTTGACGGCGCGGGCCTCGTCCTTCAGCGACTCGTAGTCTTCGAGGTCGGCGACCGACCGGTACCGACCCTCGTTGAACGCCCGCGTGTTCTCCGCCACCGCCGCGCCCTCGGTCCGCATCAGCCTGCGGATGTCGTCGGCCTTGGACATCGTCACTCGCCCCCCGTGAGAACGACGACGCGGACCTCCCGCGGTCCGTGCGCTCCCTTCACCAACGCCCCCATGTCGGCCGTCGCGCTCGGTCCGGTCGCGAGGACGGCGCTTCCCTTCGTCCGACGGAACTCCGATCCGACCGACCGAATCGCCGACTCCATGTCTCGCTCGACGTCTCCCTCTCGGACGACGGCAACGTGACGGTCCACGAACAGACTCACGAGTTCGCTGGCGCGGTCGGTGACCGAGAGGACGAGCGACCCGTAGTCGGCGATTCCGAGGCTCGCCCCGGTCACACCTGTTTTCGCCGCTCGAAGCGTCGCGGGCGTCGGGTCGACTTCGACGGACGTCCCGGACAGGGCGAGTTCGGGGTCGTCGAACGTCTCCTCGAGGGCGACGCCGACGGCGGGTGAGTCGACGAGTTCGTCGACGCGGCTCCGGAACTCCGTTCCGTCGACGCGCGTTACGGACACGCCCAACTCGTCCAGTACGGACTCGAACCGCGAGAGTGCGGATGACGACATCAGTATGCGAACGCGAGCGCCGCACCACTATTTAGTTTCGGTTGTAACACCGCCCAGCGCCGCGGTCTCCGTCGGCGACCCGCCCGATTTACCGTTATCCGGACGCACCCCCGCTGTACCCAAAATTATTAGCCCGCCTACCCGTATGGCTTTACTGAGTCGACTACCCCGACCATTACCAGCAACTATGAAAGCAATCGTTCAGACCGGGCCTCGCTCCGTAGAGACGCAGGAGCGTCAAGCCCCCTCTCCAGACGCAGACGAAGTGCTCGTGAAAGTCCACACGGCCGGACTATGCGGGAGCGACGCTCACGCGTACAAGTACGACGGCGGATACGAGTGGATACCCATCCCGCGCATCATGGGCCACGAGTACTCCGGTGAAGTCGTCGAGGTCGGTTCCGACGTGGAGGAGTTCGCGGAGGGCGACAAAGTCGTCGAGGAACCGATTCACGACTGCGGCCACTGCTTCCAGTGTAAGAACGGACAGCCGAACGTCTGTCAGAACTTCTCCATCACCGGGATGCACCGGGACGGAGCGTACACCGAGTACGTCGCCGTCGCGCCCGAACATCTCCACGCCGTCCCCGAGAGCGTTCCGCTCAGACACGCGGCCATCACGGAACCGACGAGCATCGCGGCGCGTGCGGTCCTCAGTCAGTCGAACGCGACGCCGGGAGACAACGTTCTCGTCGAAGGGCCGGGGCCGATAGGCGTCCTCGTCGCCGCCGTCGCGGACTCCCTCGGCGCGAACGTCGTCGTCTCCGGCCTCGAACAGGACACCAAGTACCGACTGCCGCTACTCGAAGATATGGGCATCGAGACGGTCAACGTCCAGTCGGACTCCGGAATCGACGACTACGTCGATTCGCTCACCGACGGCGTCGGGTTCGACGTGGTGTTCGACGCGACGGGTCACCACACCGGCGTCGGGACGGCGACCCAGCACACCCGGAAGGGCGGGCAGGTGGTCGTCGTGGGCATCCCCAACGACACCAGCGAAGTCAGCCTCACGCCGGTCGTCCGCGGCGAAATCGAGGTCAACACCTCGTACGGGTCGACGTGGACGAACTTCGAACAGGCGCTCAGGCTGATGGAACGCGGCGACATCGCCGTCGACAAAATCCTCGACACGTCGTACGACACCGACGACCCCGCGTCGGCGTTCGAGGCGTTCCTCAGTTCCGAGACCTGCAAGCCGGTGTTCCAGTTCGACCGCTGACCCACCGTCTCAGTCGTGCGCGCCGTCGGCCCCGAGTCGAGAGCGCACGCACTGCACCGCCCAGCGGAGTCTGCGATGGAAAATTCTTTAGGTTACCGCGTGGTGGTGCCGATACGAAACTACCGATGGAGATTACAGACATTTCGGCGACGAAAGTGAGTACCGAGTCGTGGGGCGAGTTCGTCGAGTTCCCCCTCGTGACGGTCATGAGCAAGTACGACGAGTACAACAACGCCGACGGCGACAACCCGCAGGCCCGCCGCAAGTGGATGGGCCCCGTCGGCGACGTGGTGGTCGAAGTCGAGACTGACGCCGGCATCACGGGCGTCGGCCACGGCAACTGGGCGACCGGTGCCATCGCAACCATCGTCGAGGAGACGCTCTCGAAACTCGTCGTCGGCGAGGACCCCCGAGAACGGGAGAAGCTCTGGGACATGATGTACCGCGCGACCATCCCGTTCGGGCGGAAGGGCGCGGCCATCGAAGCCATCAGCGCCGTCGACCTCGCTCTGTGGGACATCGCCGGGAAAGAGGCCGACAAGCCCGTCTACGAACTCCTCGGCGGTCCCGTGCAGGACGAAATCCCCGCCTACGCGAGCAACCTCCACCCCGTCGACCTCGAAACGCTGGAACGAGAGGCGCTCGAGTACGTCGAGCAGGGCTTCGACGCGATGAAACTCCGCTTCCAGTACGGTCCGGAGGCGGGACGGGCGGGTATGGAGAAGAACGAGGAGATCGTGAAGACGGTGCGGGACGCCGTCGGCCACGACATCAAGGTCGCCGGCGACGCGTACATGGGCTGGACCGTCCGCTACGCGAAGAAGATGCTGAAGCGACTGGAGAAGTACGACATGGAGTGGGTCGAAGAGCCCGTCATCCCCGACGACTTAGACGGCTACGCCGAGGTCCGCGCGTCGACGGACGTGCCCATCTCCGGCGGCGAACACGAGTTCACCCGCTGGGGGTACAAGGAGATGCTGGAGAAGGAGACTGTCGACATCCTCCAACCCGACGTCCACCGCATGGGCGGACTGACCGAACTGCTGCGGGTCGACGCGATGGCCAGTGCGCGCGACGTGCCCGTAATCCCGCACTCGGGGACGAACCCGCACCTGCACTTCATCGCCGCCTCCGCGAACTCCCCGATGGCGGAGTACTTCCCCATCCCCGAGTGGTACAAAGAACAGCAGGGCGACAAAGAGTCGACGTACGCCGACGCCATCTACCAGCACCCGCCGAACGCGGAGGACGGCGTCATCCCCCTCCCGGACGGCGTCGGCCTGAGCGCCGAACTCAACCGCGAGGCGTTGGACCACTTCGCCGTGGAGTGACCATGCCGGACATCAGCTTCGAGTACAACGTGCCGGTGTTCGCGGGCGCGCCGGAGTCGGGCACCGACCCCGTCCACCGGGACACGCCGTCCTACGAGTCCCTCGATTGGGAGACGACGAAGATGGGCGTCGAGACGGCGGAGGAACTCGGCTTCGACGCGGTGTGGGCGCCGGACCACCTGATGCTCGGCCGCGACCACGCCGAGTACGAGTGTTGGACGCTGTTGAGCGCGATTGCGGGATTCACCGACGACGTCAACGTGGGGTCGCTGGTGCTCTGTAACGACTACCGCAACCCCGCCTTGGTGGCGAAGATGGCCGCCACGCTCGACGTCATCTCCGAGGGCCGACTCGAACTCGGACTCGGTGCGGGGTGGCACGAACCCGAGTACGACGCCTACGGCTGGGAGTACCGCGACGGGTTCGAGCGCTTGATGCGGTTAGACGAGTCCATCCGTCTGATGAAGCGGATGTGGGAGGCCGGGAGCGACGGCGCGAGTTTCGACGGCGAGCGCTACCAAATCGACGACGCGTACTGCTCGCCGCCGCCGGTACAGGACCCCCACCCGCCCATACTCGTCGGCGGACAGGGCGAGGAGGTGACGCTGAAGTTGGTCGCAAAGCACGCCGACGTGTGGAACACGGACGTGTTCAACGGCGACGTGGAGACGTTAGAGCACAAGATTAGCGTCATCGAGGACCACTGCGAGACGGTCGGCAGGGACCCCGACGAGATAGAGTACTCTTGGGACGGACACGTCATCTGCACCCGCGACGAGGAGAAACTCGACCGGATGCTCGACCTGATGCTCCCCATCCAGTTCGAAGAGGAGTATCAGGACCAAGCGAACATCGAGACGGAGGAAGACGCCCGGGAGTTCTTCGTCATGGGGACGCCCGAGGAGTGCGCCGAAGCCATCGAGAGGCGCATCGACGCGGGCGTGACGAAGTTCCAAGGGTGGTTCATCGATTTCCCCGACACCGAGGGGATGGAACTGTTCGCCGACGAAGTGATTCCGCAGTTCGCCTGAGGCGTCGGGCGATTTTTCGTTGCGTTCGCCTCGGCGTCAACCACAGGAGTATTACCGATGCCTGATGGAGAGGGGGTATGAAATACGCCGACACGGTGGTTCGGGTCACGTGACTGACGGTACGCAACCCGTTCGCGGTCCTACTGATGAGTCTCGCCGTCACGGTGTCGATGCTGCCGTTCTTCACCGGGTTCGTCCTCGCCGGGGCCGTCGGCGACGATGCGTTCTCCGCCCTCCTCTCCGAACTCTTTCGTCAGATGCTCTAAGTTAAGCTCGCCCATGCGATACGTAGTCATCCCACTTGTAGACATTAAGACTTTCCCATTAAATCATTACCCGCGCGACGAACCGACCGCTTCGGTACCGTCGGTTCTCCCGGAGAATCGGTGTTCCGGGCCTGAGTGCAAAGATTTACCTTATCATATACACAGTTCCATCTATGTCAACGTCTGCCGACCAGGAGAGGCTCCACCGACCGACAGACTTGCGCGTCGAGTTCGAGGCCGCGCCCGAGAACGTCGACCCGACCGAGTCGCCGCGGTTCTCGTGGCGCCTCGCGACCGACGACCGGGGCGCCACGCAACGAGCCTACCGACTCGTCGTCGGCCGGGACCGCGACGCCGTCGCCGCCGGTCGCGGAACGCTCTGGGACTCCGGCCGCGTCGAGTCGGGGCGCGCGACCAACGTCGACTACGACGGTCCGACCCTCGGCGCCGACGAGACCTACTACTGGTCGGTGAAGGTGTGGACCGCCGACCGCGAGACGGAGTGGGCCGAACCGGCGCGGTTCGCGACGGCGTTGGACCCCGAGAGTTGGCGGGGCGAGTGGATCGCCCACCAACCCGGCGAAGGCGACACGAACGGCTGGCGGAGCCAGTGGCGCAGTCCGGACGAGAACGGCGACGAGTGGGTGGAGGTTGACTTGGGCGAGTCCCGCGATATCTCCGCTATTTCCCTCTACGGGACCGAACCCGTCGACATCGTCAGGACGCCGGACGACACCGCGGTTACGATCTCGTGGTCGGAGAACCCCATCGAGGGGTTCGGATTCCCCGACGCTTACCGAGTCGAGGTGGCCGACGACCCCGACTTCGGCGACGCGACGGTCGTCGCAGAAGTCGAGTTCGAAGACGACGACACGGAGGAGGAACCGGAGGGCGTCCCCGACGAGAGCGTTCCCGTCGAGACCCACGACGGCCTCGACGTCAGCGGTCGATACGTCCGGGTCACGGCGACCGACCTCTTCGAGGTCACCCCCTCGACGTGGGACACGTCTCACATCCGCAGCGACGACCGGCGCGTCGTGGCGGCCAGCGCGTGGGAGTGCTTCGCGCTCGCCGCCCTCTCAGTGGAAGGTCCCGACGGAGCCGAACTCGCGACCGACAGCTTCGTCGAGGCGTCCTCGTCGTTCGAAACCGACACGTGGGGCCGCGACCACTTGGTGAACGGACGGACGGAGTCACAGACCGGCTCCACGTCGCCGCTCCTCCGGACGGAGTTCGACCTCGACAAACCCGTCCGTTCGGCGCGGATGCACGTCGCCGCCGTCGGCTACGGCGAACTGCACGTCAACGGCGACCGGGTCGGCGACCGAAAACTCGACCCGGCGTGGACGGACTACGAACAGCGCGTCCTCTACACGAGTCACGACCTCACCGACCGACTCCGCGAGGGTTCGAACGCCGTCGGCCTCTGGCTCGGTCGCGGGTGGTTCGCAAAGAGCAGTTCCTACTGGGTCAACGACGGTTCACCGCGCGCCCGCGCGGTACTCACAGTGGAGTTCGAAGACGGGACGACGCGGCGTATCGCGACCAACGCGGACTGGAAGGCGGCGGACAGCCCGATTCTCGCGAACGACATCTACGACGGCGAGACGTACGACGCCCGACGGGAGGAGGACGGCTGGCGTACCCCCGAGTACGACGCGTCGTCGTGGGAGAACGCGACCGTCGTCGATGCCCCCGGCGGGACGCTTCGCCCGGAACGCATCGAACCGATGCGGGTCGTCGACACCTTCGACGTCGAGGCGGTCCACGACCGTCCGGAGGGTCCGATTCTCGACTTCGGCCAGAATCTCACCGGGTGGGTGGAACTGCGTATCGACGACCCCGACGCGGGCGACGAGGTGACCGTCCGCCACGCGGAGGCACTCACCGAGGACGGCGACCTCTCTACGACCGACCTCCGGACGGCCGACGCGACGGACACGTACGTCGCCCGCGGCGAGGCGACGGAGACGTACGAACCGCGCTTCACGTACCACGGCTTCCGGTACGCGCAGGTGACGGGCTACCCCGGCGAGTTCGACCCGGAGGCGGTGACCGCGAAGGCCGTTCACACGGCGATGGACCGACGGGGGGAGTTCGCCTGCTCGAACGAGGAACTGAACCAACTCCAGCACAACGCCGTCTGGGGGCTCCGCAGCAACACGCACTCGATTCCGGAGGACTGCCCCCAACGCGACGAGCGCTTCGGGTGGACGGGAGACGCCCACATCTCCACCCGGTCGCTGCTCTTCAACTTCGACGCCGTCCGCTTCGACGAGAAGTGGGCCCGCGACCACGACGACGTCGCCACGGAGATGGGCTACGTCCCCGACGTCATCCCCAACAAGGCCGTCGAGGACCCCGCGGACCCCACGTGGTCCATCACGCGCGTGGTGGTCCCGTGGTACCTCTACCTGCACGACGGCGACGAGGGAATCCTCCGCGAGCAGTACGAGGGGATGCGCGAGTACGTCGATTACTGGTACGAGAACACCGAGGACGGCATCCTCCCCGACGACTACGGGAAGTTCGGCGACTGGCTGGCCTTCGAGAACACCGACGGGCGCCGCGGACTGCCTCACCACCTGTACAACACCGCCTTCCTCTATCAGGTCGTGGACACCTTCGCCAAGGTCGCCCGTGTGCTCGGTAACGAGACGGACGCCGAGAGCTACCGCGAACGCGCCGAGCACGTCGCAGACGCCTTCAACGACCGCTACTTCGACCCCGAATCGGGGACGTACGGTCCGGGGACCCAGTCCTCGTACGCCGTCCCGTTGTTCCTCGGGATGGTGCCCGACGACCACGTCGACCGCGTCGCCGAGAACCTCGCCGAGAAGGTTCGCTCCGACGGCGGGAAGCTCAGAACCGGCTTCCTCGGGACGCGACCGCTGATACACACGCTGGCGACCCACGGCTACGCCGACCTGGCGTATCGGGTCGTCAGCCAACCCGAACAGCCCGGGTGGGTGTACATGGTCCGCAACGACGCGACGACGATGTGGGAGCGGTGGAACTCTGACGAGAGCGTCGGGTCCGGCATGAACTCGCTGAACCACTCGCCGTTCACGCACGTCTCGGAGTTCTTCTACGAGGTGCTCGCCGGGATTCGACTCGGCGACCGGCCGATCACCGACCACGTGACTATCGCGCCGTCGATGGTCGAGGACCTCGATTGGGTGTCGGCGAGCGTCGAGGCGCAAACCGGCGAACTGTCGGTCGATTGGGAGCGCGACGGCGAAGGCGAGTACGAACTGTCGGTGACCGTCCCGTGGAACGGCCGAGCGACGGTCCGACTCCCCGACGCGGCCGAGAGCACGGTGACCGAATCGGACGTCCGACTGTCCGAGGGCGCGCCCGACGGCATCCTCTCGGTCGAACGCGACGGCGACGACGTCGTCGTCGAAGTCGGCGCGGGGGAGTACGGGTTCGTCGTCGAATAACCCCGCCGCCCCGGCGTTCGAAGTAAGAGAACCGAGACGTGACGGGACGCGGCTTTCTCCTCGGCGCGTAGCCGACTCGCGTTCGTCCGCACCTGACTGTCCTACTGGTTTCCGGTAATACCGAAGAGGTTTCCACACGCGCCGGTAACTCCCGTCATCGCCTCCTTCCGATCGCTCGTAGCCGATACACCGTAGAACAGTCTCGGGTGCTTCGACTCTCCCGTCGTTCGTTCCGTCGGAAGGGTCCGACGATGCCGGAATACTTTTTGACTATAACCATCATGTGTTACGTATGAGTGACACGGCGCCGATTAAGGCTGTGAAGATCGCCTTCGAGATAATCGACCTCCTCCGGGAACTCGACGGGGCGGGCGTCTCGGAGGTGGCCCAGCGGTTGGAGAAACCGACGAGTACCGTCCACGACCACCTCCGGACGCTCGAAGGCGAGGGATACCTCGTCAAGGAGGGCAGTACGTACCACGTGAGCACTCGGTTCCTCCAACTCGGCGACCAAGCGCGGTCCAGAAAGAAGGTGTTCAACGTTGCCCGCCCCGAGATAGACGACCTCGCGCAGGCGACCGGCGAGCACGCGAATCTCATGATCGAGGAACACGGGCTCGGCGTCTTTCTGTACCGCTCTCGGGGACAAGACGCCGTCCAGTTGGACACCCACGACGGGATGCGCGTCCCCCTGCAGACGACTGCGCTCGGAAAGACCATCATGGCCCATCGGCCGCGCGAGGAGGTCGAAGCCATACTGGACCGACACGGCCTCCCGGAGGTGACGTCCAGTACCATCTCGGACCGAGCGGAGCTTTTCGACACCCTCGAACAAGTACGAGAGCGAGGGTACGCCTACGACGACGAGGAACGCGTCAAGGGGATGCGGTGCGTCGCAGCGCCGATACTGGACGAGGAGGACTACGCTATCGCGGCCGTGAGCGTCTCCGGCCCGAAGAGCCGAATGCGAAAGGAGCGGTTCACGACAGAGGTCCCCGAGCAGATTCTCCGGAGTGCGAACGTCATCGAGGTGAACCTCACGTACTCCTGACTCCCGCCGAAGCACAACAATTAGGTACCGTCCCCCGTCACTGACAGTCGATGCAGCTCGTTCGATACACGACCGGCGGAGCCCCCCAGTGGGGAGTTCGCCGCGACGACGAGGTAGTACCGCTGACCGGCCTCCGCGAAGACGTCTCCTACCAGCAGTTGACCAGCCCCGGCTTCCTCCGCGTCGTCGAAGACGCCGTGGACGCCGCCGAGGACAGGGCGATTCCGGAGTCGGAGGCGAAACTGCTCGCGCCCGTCCCCCGTCCGGGGAAGATAGTCTGCGTCGGGCTCAACTACCACGACCACGCGGAGGAACAGGACAAAGAGGTCCCGGAGCGACCGCTCCTGTTCGGGAAGGCGGGCGCGGCGGTCACCAACCCCGGCGACCCCATCGTCCACCCCGACGCCGTCGAACAGGTGGACTACGAGGTGGAACTCGGCGTCGTCATCGGGAAGACGGCGAAGAAGGTGTCCGCCGACGAGGCACTGGAGTACGTCGCCGGCTACACGGCGGTAAACGACGTCAGCGCGCGCGACGCCCAGTTCGAGGACGAGCAGTTCTTCCGCGGGAAGAGCTACGACACGTTCGCCCCGATGGGGCCGACGCTCGTTCCCCAACGCGACCTGAACCCGAACGAGTTGGACGTCGCCTGCCGCGTCAACGGCGAGACGAAGCAGGAGTCGTCCACCGAGGAGTTCATCTTCGACGTCGAGGAACTCGTCGAGTACATCAGCGGAATCACCACCCTCCGACCGGGCGACGTCATCTCGACGGGGACGCCGGGCGGCGTCGGTATCTTCCGCGACCCGCCGGAACTCCTCGAACCCGGCGACACCGTCGACGTCGAAATCGAGGGCATCGGAACGCTGACGAACTCCGTCGCCGCGGAGCAGCGGTAGCCCGCGGTTCGCGGCCGGCGGGCGGCCGTTCATGCATCTATTTGTGGGAGAGGTCGCTACCGTTCGTCCATGACGACGCAGTCAGACGACCGTTTAGCGGGACAGCACATCGTCGTTACCGGCGGTGCGCGGGGAATCGGCCGAGGTATCGCCGTCAGATGTGCGCGGGCGGGTGCCGACGTCTCTCTCTTCGATACGAAACCGGACGTCGCCGCCGAGACTGCGGCGCAGGTTCGTCAAACGGGGAACGAAGCGGCGGTGTACGACGTCGACGTGACGGACCGCTCGTCCGTCGAAACCGCCGTCGAAGCGGCGTCGAACGAACTCGGACGGATAACCGGACTGGTGAACAACGCGGGTGTCCAGCAGGCGGTTCCCCTGTTGGAGACGACGGAGGAGGCGTGGGACGCCCACTTCGACGTGAACGCCAAGGGAACGTTTCTCGTCTCGAAGACCGTCGCGCGAGCGATGGTCGAGGCGGACACCGCCGGGAGCATCGTAAACGTCTCCTCGGTGGGCGCGGAGCGACCGTTCGAGGGTCAGGGAGCGTACGGTGCCTCGAAGGCGGCGGTCCTCGCGTTCACCACCGTCCTCGCGAAGGAACTGAGCGACCACGGAATCACGGTCAACGCCATCAAGCCCGGAACCGTCGAGACGCCGATGGTGGAGGAGTGGCTCGCGGAGCACGCCGACCAGTCGGCGAAGTCGCCCGACGAGGTTCTCTCGGAGGCGCTCGACGACCACATCCTCGACCGAATCGGGCAACCCGAGGAAGTCGGTCACGTCGCCGTCCTTCTGCTCTCCGAGGAGGGCGACTGGATTACGGGGGAGTCCATCGCCGTCGACGGGGGCTACCTCAAAGGCTAACCGACCCCGACTCACGGGTTGCGCGTTCGAACGGCTGAATCCGACATTACCGGAACGGGTGTCTCACCGGCTACGGTCCGCGCGGACGGAACCGCCGTGGGTTAGAGACTCTCGCATCTCGGCGGTCAGACTACTCGTCTCCTGAAGGCGTTACCGTGTGACTGAGCGTTCCGATTCCGTCGACCTCCAGTTCGATCGTATCGCCGGGTTCGATCCATCGGTCGAGGTCCAGACAGCACCCGCCGGGGACCGTTCCGCAACCGAGGATATCTCCCGGGTGCAGCGTTTCGTCTCTCGATGCGTACTCGATCATCTCCCCCCACGAGTGGTACATCTCAGAGAGACTCCCGGACATCCACCGGTCGCCGTTGACTCGCGCTCGGACCGCCGCACCGTCCGCCTCGAACGCGTCGGACGTGACGAGATACGGGCCGAATCCGTTGGCGAAGTCCTTCCCTTTCGCCGGTCCGAGCGGCATCTCCATCTCTCGGAACTGCGTGTCCCGCGCGGTGAAATCGTTGAAAATCGTGAAGCCGGCGACGTGGTCCATGGCGTCCTCGGCGTCGATGTTCTCGCCGGGCGACCCGATGATCGCCGCGACTTCGAGCTCGAAGTCGAGCTTGTTCTCCCACGCGGGCCACGGTACGTCGGCGCCCGGACGGACGACGCTATCCGGATTCCCCTTGTAGTAGACGGGGATGTCGTACCATACGTCGGGCTTCTCGACGTGGTCGGCGTGCCCCTCGAAGACGGAGAAGTCCCGAATCGAGTTCGGCCGCGGAAGCGGACTGAGCAGTCGCACCTCGTCTTCGTCGTACCTGACCCGCGCTCCGTCGGGCGCCCGAACGTCGTCCCCTCGGGGGATATCCGCGTCGAGAACGGTTCGCGCGGCGTCGATAGCGTCGTCTCCCACCCGAAGGAGTTCGAGGGCGTCGGGCGGCACGATACTCCTCGCACGTTCGGTCGGTTTCGGGGTCCCCTCGGCGTCGAGGACGTACGAATAGCCGGCCGTAACGTCCAGCAACGACGCCTCGTCTACCACGCCGACGCGTCGGAACCGACCGACATCGGTCTCTACCTCGAAGGTTGCGAGTTTCATGGTTCCTCGATGACGGCGATCGGTCGAACCCATCCGCCGCTTCCGTTCTCGATGGACACCGGAATCGCGAGAAGCGGTATCTCGGTGCGTCGCGGGAGGGCGTCGAGGTTCGCCATCTTCTCGATCTGACAGTACTCCACCTCACGGCCCGCGAAGTGGGCCGGCCACAGTTCGTCGCTGTCCCCCGTCTCCTCGAATCGACGCCCCATCTCGACGAACGGCTTGTCGAACCCGTAGGCGTCGGTTCCGACCACTTTCACTCCCTGCTCGACGAGGAACTTCGTGCCCTCGGCGCTCATGCCGGGATACTCGGTGAGGTACTCGTGCGTCCCCCACAATTCGTCTGCTCCCGTCTGTACGAGCACGATTTCGCCGGCCGAAAGCTCGTGGTCGAGTTCCTCGAGTTGAACTTCGATCTCTTCGGCGCTGATCTCGCTCCGCGGTTCCTTCCACGTGAAATCGAGGACGACGGCGTTCCCGATCCCCCACGACAACGGCACCTCGTCGATGGTCTTGGCGGGGTCGCCGTCTACCTCCGGGCCGTAGTGCCACGGTGCGTCCATGTGAGTCGCCGTGTGCGGCGTCGCGGTGAGAAACTCCGCCGCCAACCCGAGTCCGCCGGGGAAGTCTTCGGCGTCCACGTCGAACCCCTGCTGTCGAAGGGTGGCTGCGAGCGTTTCTGCGCCGTCTTCGTGGTCTTCGTAGTTTATCTCCGGCGGCCACGGTTCGCTCTCGACGTCCGCTTCGATGGAGATGCTGAGGTCGAGTATCCGCGCATCTCCGCTTGCCAGTTGACTCCACATGTCATTTGGTAAACACCGCGGACGCATATAGTTATTATTCTCCTCTCGGCGCATCGGGCGTTAGGTGAGGAGACTCCGCGCGTTCTCGCCGAGGATGCGCCGCGCTTCTGACTTCGATGCGACGTCGCTGACGGTAGAGGCGAACCGTCGCGCCTCGCCAGTCGAACGGGGTTCGTACGGCGTGTCCGTCCCGAAGAGTATCTGCGACGACGGGAACACTTCGAGGGCGGCGCGAAGCGGAGCGGCGTACCCGAAGAACCCCGAGGTGTCGACGTAGATTCGGTCCGTGAGCGTCTGCTCGAAGTCGTCGAAGTCGAGCACCGAGTCCTGTTGAGGCCACCGATTCGCGTCCAGTTGGACGTGTACCCGCCCGAACATACTCGCGATGTTCCCGCCCAAGTGGTGGTACACGAGGGTGAGGTTCGGATAGCGGTCCAGAACCCCGTGGTGAATCACCTTACAGAGGCTCTCGCAGAGGGCGACTTCCCGGCCGAAGATGGCGTTCAGCCGATACGCGTCGTCGAGTGCGTCCGGGTGGACGGAATCGTCGAGTTTCGGGTGGACTAACAGCGGTGCACCCGTTCGGTCCGCAACGTCGAGAACCGGTTCGACCTCCGGGTCGGTGAGGCGGGTTCACCGGGGACGGTGCGTTACAGAGATAGGAGTGTAATCCCGGTGAGGGGCCTCCGATCCGACTCGGACGCGGGGAACGAGAAGGTCCGAGTTTGTCTGTTTCATCGTCCGGACTCGCGGCGGTAGAACGAGTGTGAGACCGTATCGCGCACTACTGTTCACGAGTTGAAAAGAGAGGAGTGATTTGCGGAAGCCTCGGAACTTCGTCGATAGGATGCGGACCATGGCACGACTTCGGTGCGCGACGGCGGTAGAGGCGGTTCGGATCAATATATCAGTTAGACACACTACCTGTCGGACGGTGGACCACCTGCTATAACGGAACGTCTGTATTGAATTGAGGGGAAATGACAATATTGTATGCGTTCAAATCATCACCCTTGCGTCCGGTAGTAGATGGTACGCCGACCTCCCGTGATTCTTCGAAGCTAGTCGAGATTCTCGCCAAACGCTTCGAAGTGTTGAGGGCGTTGAAGGATAATCCGACGACTCAGACGGAACTGAGCGAACGGATGGACATCTCGCGTCCGACCGTCCATCGGATTATCGAAACGTTCGAGGAGCAGCGGTTGGTGCAACGACGCGAGAGTGACTACGAACTGACGGAGTTCGGTCGAGAGGTCTGCGAGAGCCACAGCGAATACGTAGAGCGAATCGACAACCTCTCTCGACTGGAAACGATAAAACGCGAATTAGGCGACGAACTCTCGTTCGACTCCCCGATCTTGGAGGGTGCGGAGGTGCGTTTGAACGACCCATACACGGTAGACTCTCCGGGATGCAAGAACCGGCAAGTCATCGAAAACGCGGTCAAAGTCTGCACCGTCCTCGATGGAGTCATGTTCGATTACCTCGACACGCACAGAACCGAGACGAACAACGAGGCGGTGATAATGGTCTTATCAGACAATATTACGGATTCTGTTTTAAATACGTACGAGGAACCAGCGCGGGACCTCCTCCGGACCGATTATTTCGAGTTGTACCGAACCTCCGAACCGTTCCATTCTCGGTCACCCTCGCCGAGACGGCCGATTCGTCGGGGGCGATTCTGCTCAGCCACTCCGAAGGAAGCGCTGCGGAACAACTGTTCTCCGAGGTTTCGGCCGAGACGAGCAGTTGGACGACCGCCAGCGTCTCGCCGACGTTCGGAACGGAAGTCTCTGACCCTCTCGTGTCTTGAAGCGACCGAGGCTCGGGTACGCAATGGGTGTCGCCGTCTGGTGGATGCTCCTCGGTGTTCGATGTAAACTCCATCCGGGCGTCTGGGGCTTCGTTCGCCGAAGGCGGGGTGCCCCTAGTCGGGACCTCAACCGCTCAGAATCGGGACGAAGGCGAACGTCAGGTACGATAACACCGTCGCGGCGGACGGGCCGGCTATCCAGAACCCCACGAATCGTATCACGGCTGAGGGGTCGAACAGTTCGCCCGCGTTTCGGGCATCACCGACCGCCTCCCGTCCGGCCGAGTTCGCTTCGTCGCTCGCCTCGACGGGCACCGCGTCGGTGGACGCCTCTCCGTCGGCATCCCCTCTCACAATCTCTCTGGCTGTCTCCGTCCGGGAGGCGCGTCCCCACCCCAGACCGACGATGGTCATGACCGTCGAGAGCGCCAGGCTGATCGGGTTCCCCAACCACGATGCGACGGCCGTGATGCTGGCGGCGATGAGCATCACGACCGTAGCCGCAAAGAGCGGGAGGTCGGTCAGCCCGTTCCCCACCGACTCCATCGTCCGGCGCGCGATGGTGAACGCGCCCACCCCGATAGCCGCCGTTCCGAGGAGTACGGCCCGACTCGAACCTATCACGCCCCCGCCGACCAACGGAGCGACGGCGTTCGCGACGTTGCTGGCACCGGCGCTAAACGACATATAACAGGCGATGACGAACGCGGTTCCCGTACTCACGAACTCTCGACGCGAGGTACCGGGTCCGAACCTCGGGGTCGGGAGAGTTCCGTCCGTCTCCACCGTGAGTAACGGTCCGCCCGACCGGCGAACCTCGAAGGAACGGCTCAACCGCGGATACAGATACCGGCCGACGACGCCGCCGCACCAAAAGCCGATTATCGGCGCGAGGAGCCACCACATGATGATCTCCCGCATGATCGACCAATCGAGCGAGTTCGTGGCGAGTCCGAGTCCCGCGATGGCCCCGACCGCGGTCATCGACGTCGAGATAGGAACTCCGTAGAGGTTGGCGAACAACATCCCGAGGCCGATGAACGACAGAACGACGATGCTCGCCTCGATGGAGAACGCGGACTGCGGAACGATATCTTTCCCGAGCGTCGTCGTCACGTTCCGACCGACCGTCCATCCGCCGATCAGAACGAAGACCACCATGAACGCCGCGGCGGTGCTCTTCTCGATGATGTCCGCACCGATAGACGGCCCCCACGCGACGCCGGTGGAAGAGCCGCCTATGTTGAACCCGACGAACGCCGCGGCCGCGATGCCGAGAACTAATAGTGTCGAGATCATGTCAAAAAAGTCTGACGCAGTATTGAAAATAATTCGGGTCGTACTCTCGACGTACGCGCGTAGCGTTTCCTTTCGGGGTTAGAACGACCGCGATCGAACTTGCCGCTCAGTAGATTAAGTGACGAAGTGAGCGTATATCCTCAGCGTGAGATAGTTTACTTCTGTATGGTGTGTCTCATATAACTCCTCACACTTATGCCGGGATACTATCATTACTCCGTTATGAATCGGTTTTACATATTTTACATATGTTTAGCAATCTACGGTGCAGCCTTCGCACTCAGATCAATTGCAGCTATCGTCGATGGGAGTACAAGCCTGCCAATCATCTTAGCTAGTATCGCCGGAGTCGGAATGATAATCGCGTCAGTATACGAGATACTCACAGGCTCTCCGTCTGACTTCGACATCGGAAAGATAGGATTTTGGGCCGTGATTTTGAGCGTTGTGGGTTTTCTCTTGCTACAGATACCGGAGTTACTCTGACTGCAAAATAAAAACACTGAGCGGCTGCTTCACTCTAAACCAGACTGGAAAGAGTTCGCCTCGATTTCGTGAGTAGCTTCTGAAAGTATTTCCTCGAAGGCTCCACAATGACTGCTATGGAACTCACCATCGTTCTCACTCTCGTTCTCGTCGGACCCGCACCGTTCACAATTGTGTGGGTTTGGATACGTCGACCGGAGAGGAGCCGGATCAGAAAACTGCGGTTCACGTTTTCGATGCTGGCCTACGCATCCGGTCTGTGCCTATTCGGTCTCTTTCGCCGCTGGACAGTCTCCTCCCGGGTCAGCACGGCCGTCTTCTGGCTGATGGGTCTATCTCTCGCTTCGAGCCTCCTCTGCTCTCTTCGACTCAGAAGAACATCTTCTGTTTGACTAGCCGTGATGGCTCTATTTGCTTGGTGACGAGCCGCTACCTACAGAGGGTTCAATTCGTTCAGTACGGTAAAGTGCTTATCAGCCGATGGATCCTATCTCCGCTCGTGAGAGAACGGTTCGCGGGACTCCCCGTTCACAGATCGAGTTCGACGCGTCGTCCCTGCTCGGCGGAGTCGTAGAGGGCGCGGATAGCGCGCATGTCGACCATCCCGTGTTCGCCGTCGGGTTCGATGTCGAGACCACGCTGGAGGCGGTTGGCGAAGTAATCGAACTCCTCGCGCATCTGGTCGACCGGTTCCGGCCGGTACTCGCCCTCGATGTCCGGTCCGGACACCCTGAGCACCTTCTGAGTGTTCGGGAAGAACAGCCCCTCGATGCTCAGTTCGCCTTCGGTACCGACGAATCGGAGGCTCGAGGTTACCGTCGCGCTGTGCGTAACCGTACACGAGGCGAGTTTGCCGTCGGGGAACTCTAGCTGGAACGCCGCGTGCTCGTCGGTTCCCTCGTAGGCCGGTTGTTCGGACTCCGTCCGGGCGTACACCGCCTGGGGGTCCTCCTCCAGAACGAACCGGATCGTATTCAGCGGGTAGATCCCGATATCGTTGAGCGTCGTCCCCCCGGCAAGGTCGGGGTCGAACCGCCAACTCGTTTCGTCGACGGCGTCGAGGATCGTATCCGACATGTGCCCGAGTATCGAAACAACGTCTCCGATGGCGCCGTCTCGGATCAGTTCTCGCGCGCGGCGGACCGCCGGTTCGGTCTGGAGTCGGTAAGCGACCATCAGCGGAACATCTGCCTCCTGGCAGGTGTCGACAGACGCCCGGGCGTCCTCGACGGTCGCTTCCAAGGGCTTCTCGCAGAGAACCGCCTTGTCGTGCGTCGCTGCGGCTTCGACGTGGTCGCGATGGAGACCGTTCGGCGTACAGACGTACACCGCGTCGTAGGCGTCGGTCGCCGCGCCGTCGGCGTACGCTTCGTAGGTGAGAGTCTCCTCGATACCTTCGAGGTCAGCCGCGACCTCGTCGGCCTTTTCCGTATCGGAACTGACCAAGACCGTCGTCGTGCAGTAGTCCGCGTTTTCGACGGCGGGGATCGCTTGCTCGCGCGTCCACCACCCGAGTCCGACCATGGCGAATCGAATCGGATCGGCGTCCGTGGGGCTTTCCCAGTCGCGAGCACTGAAGCTGTCGAGATCGAACTCCATGAACGAGGATTCGGTACTCGTAACAGATAATCTTCACGAACGAGGAACCACCCCAACCAGCCGATCGAATACTGCGTTACCAGTGGCGACTGCGTCGTCTCGCGCCGGTGCCTCTACCGTCGTGTGCACCGAGGAGATGACCGACGGTCCCGTCGGTGCCCGCGAACCCACGCACCTCCCGAAAAACGAGGCGACGGCGAGGACAGAGATACCGGTACTGAGGGAGGCGGAGAGCGGACCGACGGCTGAGCGGCCGACTCCCGGTCCCGCTACCCGCCGGAGAGGAGTTGGGAGATCTGAACCACCATCAGCACGAGGAAGATGAGCGCACTGAGGACGAGCATCGAGTTCGAGAGCCAGTGGTTCCACCGTCCCGGGCTGACCGCATCGGAGTTGAGGAGCAACAGGAGGACGACGGCGAGGAACGGCATGATCACCGCCCCGAGGGCGCCGTACAGCACGATGAGGAACACCGGCCGTCCGAAGAAGTACAGGAGCATCGGCGGGAACGTCAGCCAGAGCACGTAGAGTTTGTACCACTTCGTCTCGCCGAGTTCCGACTCGTCCGTCGGCTTGATGGTGTCCTCGGTCACCGTCTCGACGAAGTCGGCGAACAGGTAGGAGACGCCGTGCCAGACGCCGAGCAGGGAGGTGAACGAGGCGGCCCAGAAGCCGACGAGGAACCCCGTTCGCAGGAGCGGGTGTAGCTCGTTGCCGAGGTTGCTCGCGAGGACGATGAGTCCCTCCTCCCCGGAGACGGACGCGCTCGTCCCGTACAGGAGCGCCGCGCTCATCACGATCAGCGCGATGGAGAATATTCCCGTGATGACGTACGCCGAGGAGGCGTCGAGCCGCATCGTGGTGATGTGGCGCGGACTGTTCCAGTCCTTCTCGGCGAGCCAGTAGCCGTACGACGCCATCGTGATGGTTCCGCCGGCACCGCCGACGAGTCCGAGGGCGTAGACGACCGACCCCTCCGGGAGCGCGGGGATTCCCGTGGCCACGATGTCGCCGAGTTGCGGGAGGACCAGCACCGCCGAACCGATGACGCTCACGAACATGAGCGCGACGAAGGCGGTGATGATGCTCTCGAACGTCTCGTAGCGGTTCAACAGCACCAGCACGCACCCGGCGATGGGGTGGGCGACGACGTACACCCAGAATGGGATGCTCGGAAACAGCGCGTTCGCAGCCAGCGAACAGGAGGCGGCGACGGCCGCGCCGTAAACGAACCCCCAGATGACCGTGTAGCCGCCGAAGAACCCCGTCGCCCACCGGCCCAACGAGTCGATACCCTCGAGGAGGGTCTCCCCGCTTACGAGGTGGTACCGCCCCACCCCTTCGTTCAGCGCGAACTTGACGGCCACGCCGAGCACGATGGCCCACACGAAGTTCAGTCCGTACCTGCTGCCGGCGACGAGGGCGGCGACCAAATCGCCCGCGCCGACGCCGGTGGCAGCGACGAGCAGTCCCGGTCCGATAAGCGACCACTTCGGTTCGTCCCCTCCGTCGGTTCCGTCGTGCGTGTCGCTCGCTGCCATAATATTTCCTCAGATTCGCCGGTGAAAGTTCATTTGGCCGTCAGGAACGCACCCCGCACGCCGGATTCCCGCGCCTCCCGAAACGTATTCTGAACACCGTCCCGCCGTCGCGTGGAGCGAATCGAGTTCGTCGGCGTCGGCTACACCGGCACAGAGTTCCTCGTCCGGTTCTCTGATTGGGTCCCCCATCTGCGTCGCTTCGATCTGTTCTGCTCCACTGTTGGCTCGTCCGTTCCGGTACTCGTCGACCCGGCTTCACGACGTCGGAAAGCGTGCGACCGCTCCGTCGTCGAGATAGGAGACGTAGAGCTGGCCGTCGGTCGCTGTCAGACTCAGACGACTGGCCGACTCGGGTTCGTGCGACCATCGCTCGGTCCCGGTGGCGCGGGCGAGTACCACCGCCTGTCGCCCGCCGGAGAGGACGACCGAGTCGCCGGTCACGACGAGTTCCCCCACCTCCGGGGCATCCGTCACGGAACTCCACCGACGCGTCCCGTCCAGATCGAAACGGTCGATACGGCCGAGTATCCCTCCGTCGGGGTCGTCGACGCGACTCCCGACGAACACCGCATCGTCGGTCGACTCGACGCGCTGGATATCGTATCCGGCGGTGTTTCGCCACGCGACCGAGCCGGTCTGTCGGTCGAGGGCGAGTAGCTCGTCGTCCGAGTCGGGCCGGCGGTTTCGGAGATACGCGTGTCGGCCGAGCGTCGGTGCGCGGTACGACCGAACTCCGTCGACCGTCGACCGCCAGACGACCGCTCCGGTCCGGGTGTCGTACGCCCGTACGGTCGATTCGCGAGCCGACACCGCTATCCGTTCGTCGACGGCGAAGCTCGGATACTGGGCTCTCACCTCCGTCTGCCAACGGGGGCTCCCGTCGCCCGTCGCCAGTGCGACGAGGCGCGTCCGGTCGCCGCTCACCTCCTCTCGGAAGACGAACGTCCCTTCGAGCAGTCCGGTGAGTCGATACCCTGCGATGGCGCGTTCGAACCGCCCGTCTCCGCTTCGTGCGTCGAACCCCCGGACGGTATCGGTGGCGGCGTCGAGGTGCGCGAGAAGCGACCCGTTACTCGCCACCGTCCCGCGCCTGTGGGGGCCCTCCTCCCGCCAGAGCAACTGTCCGTCCGTATCGACAGTGTAGACGTCGCCGTCGGTGCTGTGGACGTGGTACGGTCCGCCGTCGCCGGACGCCGCCGGGCGCGCTTCGATAGGACCGCCCGTTTCGTATCGGAGTGCGGTCGTCCCGTCCTCGGCGTCGAGGCCGTACAGCGCTTTGTCTTGGGCGCCGACGAGCACGCGGTTCCCCGAGACTGTAAGCGGGCTTGCGGCGCTTGCGTCGGGGAACTCTCGTCGCCACTGCGGTTCGACGCCACCGATTCGGGGCACCGAGAGACAGCCGGCGACTGCGAGCGACCCGAGAGCCGCGATACCGCTCAGTGCGCGTCGACGGGAGACGGTTCTCCTCCGGCTACCCGAAGCGGACTCGGAACCCGTCGTCTCGTCGGTTCGGTCGGCGGGGTTATGCCGCATCCAGTACCTCCGGAGCGAGTCGGGCGACCTGCCACTCCTGTCCCACGTAGACGCCGTCACCGATGGCTGCGACCCACCCGAGCTGTCCGCCGTCCAAGTAGCCCTCGAACCGCCACTCGTCGAACTGCGTTCCGTCGATACCGTGAACGGACAACACCGTCGGAGCGAACGGTACGGTCCCGCTCGACCCGCGAACTCGAACGTCGCCGCCCGACAGCGTCACCAGCGTCTCGTCGACCACCGTCGGCCCCGTCGTGATTGCGTTCGGCGTCTCCCTCCGCCACAGTCGCTCTCCGGTCGCCGCGTCGAACGCGTAGAGGTAGTAGTCCGCCGCGCCGACGAACACCCGCCCGTCGGTGACGAGCGGTCGAGTGAAGACGGTGTTCTCGATATCGCTCGTCCACCGCGTCTCGCCGGTCGCGAGGTCGACCGCCGACACGGATTCGGCTGCGCTCCCGACGTAGGCGGCGTCGCCGTCGGTCGCCACGTCCGACATCGGTGCCCCGCGGTCGAGACGCCACGTCTCCGCCCCGTCGGTCGCGACGCGGCGGAGCGTCCCGTCCAGCAGCGGGACGACGACTCCGCGGTCGTCGCCCGCCGGGGCACCCGCAATCGAGGCGGGGAAGTCGACGCTGAACCGTCGGCTCCCGTCCGACCGCGCGAACCCGACGAGTCTGTCGGGAACGTCGTTTTCGGTCCCGGAGACGGGAACGACGACGCTCTCCCCGACTACGACCGGGGCGAACTGGACGACTCCCGGGTCGGCTCGGTTCACCGCTCGAATCGACGCCTCCCAGACGCGCTCACCCGTCCAGTGGTCGACTGCGAACACCGCTCCGGTCTTCGAGAGGATGTAAGCGTGGTCGTCGCCCGTTGCGACCGGCGAGCACCGCTCGCTCGGACCGGAGACCGTCCACCGCGTCTCGCCGGTGGTCGTATCGATAGCGCTCAGCATCGGGTCGCTCGAAAACGGACTTCGAGAGCCGAAGACGACCGTCTCGTCGGCCGTTCGGACGCCGACCGACGCACGCGGTAGTTCCGCGCTCCACGCCGTCGGAACGGGCAGAGCGTGGTCGCTTCCCGCGAGGCTACTACATCCGGAGAGACCGAGCGCGAGCGCTGGGAGGGTCTTGAGGGCGTCTCGCCGCGTGTACGGGACCATCGGCCGCCGCTTTCGAGTCAACTGGTATCAGTCTTGTTAATTTCAAATACGCGAACGGACTTCGAACGTTACTCTGAAAGCGTCTCAACCACCACTCGTCGCTACGAATCATGCCGCCGAATCCGTTCAAGGGGGTCGAATCCGCGTCGTTCCTCCCGACGCTTCTCGCGAACCTGTTTCCGCTGTTCGGAATTCTGCGACTGGATTGGCGTGTCGTCGAACTGTTTGCGATCTACTGGTTGGAGATCGGAACCGGATTTCTCGTGTACGGCGTCGCGGCGCTGTTCGCCCGACTTCCGGTCGTGCTCGACGGCCGAAGTTTCTATCTCCCGGGCGTCAGTCCCGACACCGAGCGCGATCAGAAGTGGACGCGCGACTCCCGCCCCATCGACCTCCCGGGTTCGCTCCCGCCGATCTACCCGCGGAACGTCCGCTTGATCCTGTGGACGCTCGCCACCGGCTTCGCTTTCCTCGGAATCTTCCTTGTCGAGTATCCGCAAGTCGTCGAGGTCCTCCGTTCGCCGTCGCTCGTGCTGACGGCGGTCGGGATGATTCTCTCCGATTGGTACCGGCTCTACCGCGAGTTCTTCCGGGAGGGGCAGTACGAGGAGATGTCCGCTCACATGGTGCTCGAAATTCCCGGTCGGGTTCTGTTCTTTTGGGTCGTCTACGTGCTACTGCTCGGCTCGGTCGGCGGTTTCACGCTCCTGTTCCTCGTCCTGTTCGTTCGAGAGACCGTCGGTGGTCTCGTCCCCGATATCGACCTCGTGGTCCTGTTCGCGGTGGCGCTAGTCGTCGGAAAGGTCGCAGTCGAGTGGTCGCGGTTCCGCGTCGAGAACGAGACGGAACCGACCGGATTCGCGACGTGGTTCCTCCCGGAGAATCCGCGAGAGCGGTGAGTCGGCGCCTCGTCGTCGCAGGCGAGTTCGCCGAGCGGTCGGCCGCCGCCGACGAGCTGTCCCGCCCAGTAACTGACACTAAGATGACGTGAATTTATGTAGAGTGAACGTATATGGCCCAAACGCTAATGACAGTCCCCGAACACAACCCCTCCCCTCAACTCGAAGATGTCCTCCGAAGAGTCGAGTAACCGCGTTTCGTCCGTCGTCTCGTGGTTCTTGGTCGCGGCCCTCGTCCTCTCGTCCGCGGCTCTTCCCGTCGCGACGGGTTCGGCGAAAGCCGCAGACGCTCACCTCGCTATCGCGAACGTCGACGTCTCCCCGGAAGATCCCGCACCGGGTCAGCAGACGACGATCGAAACGACGATCACGAACGGAAGAAACAGCCCGAGTATCGTCGAGATAACCGACGTTTACGTCCGACAACCTGGAAGTTCGGATGATATCGCTCGGGTCGAAGACGTCGGAACCGTCACCGTCGGCGGCAACATCTCGGTTCCGCTGTCCGTCTCGTTCGAGGAGCCGGGCACGAAGAAACTGCGGGTCATCGTCACCGGAAAGCAGGCGAATGGTTCCACCGTCAGCGTCCGCTACCCGCTCACAGTCGACGTGAAGGAACCGGAGCGGCCCCAACTAGAGGTCTCGGCGGAGAAGGCTGTTCCGGGCGCTACTCGGTCGGTCAACGTGACGGTCGCGAACGGCCTCGACCGCGACCTCAGACAGGTTCGAATCGTCTCGTCCTCCCCGGAGGTGAACTTCAGCGCGAACGAACGCGTGAGAGCGCAGTTAGCGGCGGGGAACGCCACCACGTTCAGGCTCCCCGCGAGCGTCTCCGAGGAGGGGACGCATCCGGTGAACCTGACGCTCCACTACACGGATCGGGGCGTTCAACACTGCGTCACCCGGACGTACTCGACTAACTTCGCGGCGCCGTCGAACTCCGGCGAAATCGTCCTGACGGACCTCCAAGCGACCCAGAGCGGCGGTACGTTGGAGGTATCCGCCACGGCGGGGAACGTCGGGTCCAGTTCCGTCGAGGGCGTCGTCGTCTCGGTCGCTAACTCGTCGAGCGTGGAGCAAAGCAAGTACTTCGTCGGCAGCATCGACGAGAGCGACTTCTCGTCGTTCACGCTCCGATCGGACGTCGAAGGGAACGTCTCGTCCGTCCCCGTGAAGGTTCGGTACACCGTCGGCGGCGTCGAGCGGTCGTTCACCACCGACGTCAGCGTCGACCGTCGAGCGGTGAGGCCGCAACCCTCCCAAGAAGGCGGACTTCCGCTGCTCCCGATCGGAGGCGCCGCGGTGCTTCTCGTCGGCGCAATCGTCTTCTTCTGGCGGAGATGACGACAGATGACACGGGACACCTCCGTCTCCGACGACGCGGAGCAAGCGAACGAAGGCCGCGAGAGAACTCCGCGCTCTCGGGGCGACTCTGACGACGTGATCATCCGCGGGGAGCGCGTCGTGAAGGAGTATCAGACGGGAAATCAGATCGTTCGAGCGCTGAAGGGCATCGACTTCAGCATCGGCCCCTCCGACTTCGTCGCTATCGTCGGACCGTCGGGTAGCGGGAAGTCGACGCTGCTCAACCTCCTCGGGTTGCTCGACGTCCCGACCGGCGGGACGGTTCGGCTCCGAGGGACGGACGTGTCGACGCTCTCCGACGGCGACCGGACGAGCAAGCGAAAGCAGACTATCGGGTTCGTCTTCCAGAGTTTCTACCTGATTCCGACGCTGACTGCGCTCGAGAACGTGGAGATGCCGCGGATGCTCGACAGAACCCCCGTCGCGACTCGCGAACGTGCGACGGATCTGCTGCGCCGCGTCGGACTCGGTGACCGACTCGACCACTACCCCGACGAACTGTCCGGCGGGCAGAAACAGCGGGTCGCTATCGCGCGGTCGCTGATAAACGACCCGGCGATTCTGCTGGCCGACGAACCGACGGGGAACCTCGACCGAGACACCGGCGACCGAATCCTCGCCCTGTTCGACGAACTCCGCGCCGAGGAAGACGTGGCCGTCGTCACGGTCACCCACGACGCGTACGTCGCCGAAGAGGCCGACCGCGTGGTGAATCTCGTAGACGGCGAAGTCCAGAACGCAACCGAAGGCGGCCGCGTGGAGAACGAACAGTGATGCCGGCGAGAACGACGCATCACCGCCCGTCCGAAGCGCCGTCCGCCCGAGACCGGCGGTCTCGCCCGTCGGTCGGAGGTGACGGCTCGTGAGCCGATTCCGTCGCCTCGCGGCGCGGTTTCCGACCCTCGTACTCGCCCGGCGAAACCTGTCGCGCGCGTCCGCCCGGTCGACCCTCGCGGTGGTCGCAGTCGTCATCGGCGTCGTCGCCATCGGAACGATCGGTGCCGGCGGGGAAGCGTTCAAGCAGGACCAAATGGAGGCGTACGAGGGATTCGGCGGCACCGCGACCGTCGACCCCGTCTACTACGCGGACGGGAGCGGTTCCGTCGGGCGAAACTTCTCCGACGACGAAATCGACCGGATGCGCCAAGCGACCGACGGAGCGACGGTTCTCCCCGTCGTGGAACGGTGGGACGCGGTCGTACAGACGCCGTCGGGGGGCGTCATCGCGACGGCACAGATAAAGGGAATCGGCGACCCCGGGGCGTTCTACGAGGCGCAGTCGGGATCTATCCCGGACAACTGGCGGCGGAGCGTGGTCGTCGGCTCCCGGGTCGCGGAGAACAACGACATCCAACCGGGAGATCAGGTGACCGTGATGGTCAACGGGAGCTTCGACCGGTCGTTCCGAGTCGCGGCGGTCCTCGAACCGCAAGGGTTCGCCGACCAGTTACAGGCCGACCGCGCCGTGTTCGTCCCCATCGAACAGTTCGAGGAGTCCGCATACGACCAAGCCATCGTCAGGGTGAATCCGAGAACCGGGTCGATAGACGAGGCGGCCGCGAGCCTCGAATCGGAGTTCAACACGCGGAAACGGAACGTCGACGTCGAGAAAGTCCAAGAGCAACGGGACCAGTTCGAGCAACTCTTCGGAGCCATCAACAAGTTCCTCATCGGCGTGGGGTCGATATCCCTGCTCGTCGCGGCGGTCACTATCGCCAACACGATGTTGATGTCGGCCATCGAGCGCGAACAGGAAATCGGCGTGATGCGTGCCGTCGGCTATCCGAAGACCGCAGTCGTCAGTCTCCTCATCGCCGAGTCGGCCATCCTCGGCCTGGTGGGGGCCGCGGTGGGCGTCCCGATCGCAGTCGGTCTCGGGATGGTACTCAATCAGGTGCTCGTGGGTGATCCGCTGGCGTTCACGGCCACCGGGATACAGTACATCGCGGTCGGAGCCCTCTTCGGAATCGGAACGTCCGTGCTCGCGGGCGTCTACCCCGCGTGGAAGGCGGCGAACAAACGACCCGTGGAGGCGCTCGACTGATGCGGCGGAACTGCGACGCCTCTCGGCGGCGCGCCTCGGTCCGCCGCCGGGTGCCGGTCCCCGACGAGTCGCGGGGTGGACGACGATGAGTTGGCTCTACCGAATCGCGGGACGGTTCCCGAGGCTCGTCATCGCCCGCCGGAACATCTCGCGTGCGAAGGTTCGGTCGATACTCGCGGCCGCGTCCATCCTCATCGGCGTCGTCGCCATCGGAGCGATCGGTGCCGGCGGCGCGGCGTTCAAGCAGAGTCAACTCCAGACCATCCAGGATCAGGGGGCGACGAACGTCTTCGTCTCCCCCGGGTTCGACATGGAGCGGTCGCACTTCGACCGCGAGGACGTGAAGGCGATAAACGAGACGGTCGGTCCCGCCGGTGTCGTCGCGACGAGGGGCGGTGAGGTAGACGTCGTACAACGCGACGACACCCGCGATACGGTGTCGGTCACGTATCTCGAAGACCCTCGGACGATATCCGAGGTCGCTCGCGGCGGAGTACCGGACGATTGGCGGCGGAGCCTCGTCGTCTCCAACGAGTTCGCGACCGACCGAAACGTCGCGCCCGGTGACCGGGTCACCCTCGTTCGACAGGAGGGGAACTCGTCCGGGTCCGGCGCGACCGAACGGACGTATCGCGTCGCGGCCGTACTCGCGGAGACGCAGTCGGTCGGGTCCAGCGACGTGTACCTCCCGATCGAGGAACTCGAAGACAAGCGGTACAGCCAGATACGGATCACGACCCGGTCGACGGACAGAGCGGAGGACGTCGCGGAAGCCCTCCGCGAACGGTTCAACGACAGGAAGGACAGACTGCTGGTGCTCGAACTCACCTCCCTCGTCCGCCTCTTCAAGACCATCGTGAACGGGATCAACACGTTCCTCACCGGATTGGGGTCCATCTCGCTGCTCGTCGCCGGCGTCTCGATCACGAACACGATGCTGATGGCCGTCATCAAGCGACGCGAAGAGATCGGCGTCCTGCGGGCGGTGGGCTACACGAAACGAGACATCGTGTGGATACTCCTCCTCGAAGCGGCGCTGTTGGGGACGTTGGGTGCCGCAGTCGGGGTTACGATCGCCTTCGGAGTGGCCCTCGCGGCGAACTCGATATTCCTCGGCGACCCGTTCGCGTTCACCCGGTCCGCGCTCCTGTACTTGGTCGGGGCGGTGGCGTTCGGCATCGTGACGAGCGTACTCGCCGGGGTGTACCCCGCGTGGCGGGCGGCGAACGAACGGCCCGTCGACGCACTCCGGGGGTGACGGGGCGACCCGGGCATCGTCCCGGTTCGGTCGCTCGCGCCGAATCGAAGCCGCGAGACGATACTGTCCGATAGAGCTTCGAGAACTCCGAGAAGCATCGCGAGACCGTCTGACGAGCAACTCGGAGGCTTGCTCGACGAACCGGACGACAGCTACTTTGGGGTCCGATTACACTATCGGCTAAAATCGTGACCCTCCGACGATTTCCACGGAGCGTTCGAATCGAGTGCGGTTCCGGCCCCGTTCCGGCAATCACGCCTCGTCCTCGACCGTCACGGTGACGCTGTCGTCGACTATCCCGTCTGCTTCGGCTTCGATCTCGACCGTCCCACCCTCACGGTCAGCGCGGACGACCGTGATGCAGGTGCCGTGATACGCTGACCGAGTGTCGCCGACCCAAGACTCGTCGCTGTCGAGATTCCCGTTGTCGACGCCGGCGATCTCACCTGCGCCCGAGACGCTGAATCGAACCTCGTTATCTGCGCGGGGGACACGTACTCCGTTACCGTCGGTGACGGTCGCCTCGACGTACACCAGATCACGCCCGTCCGCGGTGACAGTCTCTCGGTCCGCGTCGAGTTCGATTCGACCGGGAGCGCCCGCCGTTTCCAGTTCGTGTTCGGCGACCACTTCGCCGTCCTCTTCGGCCACCGCACGGAGCGTCCCGGCCTCGTAGGGGACGTACCACTCGATCGGGCGCGGGCCGAAGTCGTCCGCGCGCTGAGCGCCGAGCAGTTCACCGTTCTGATAGAGTGCGACTGATTCGGCGTTCGTAAACGTGAACACGTTCACGAATCCGCGGGAGTCCTCTCGGTCGGGGAAGTTCCAGTGAGCCGACACCGGCGGCCAACTCCAAGGTGAACGCGCGGCAGGACGATCGCGCCCGGGGTCGATCGGTGCGGCGAAGACCATCGGTTCCTCGGACCACGCGGCTTGATGGAACCTTCCGGACGGTTTGATTGCGCCGGTAGTGTCGATCAGTCCCGTGGGCCACCCCTTACTCGGCCACTCGCGCGATTCACCGAGGTAATCGATTCCGGGCCAGATAAACTGTCCACTCACGTACTCCTTCTCAGCTACGTCGTACCACGGGTTTCGCGGAACGAACGCGAGGGGATCGTCGCCGGATCCGCGGAAGAACGGCCGACACTCGGAACCGACGATAGGCAGATCGATGCCCTCCGCGCAGTAGTCGTCGTACCAGTGTTCCTGGTAGTTGCAACAGAGTACGTCAACGTGGTCCGCGACGCGCTTCGTCTTCTCAAGGACGCTTTGGGTGTCGTCGCCCCATCCCGGACTGCCGTAGGTGACGGGGCGGGTGGGGTCCATCTCCCGAGCGGCGTCCGCGAGCATTTCGAGGTCCTCGATCATCTCGTCTTCGCCGTGGTCGTAGCTCTCGTTCCCGACGCTCCAGCAGACGACCGACGGATGGTTCCGGTCGCGGTCGATCATCGCCGAGAGATCGCGGTACCACCACTCGTCGAACCACTCGTCAGCGCCCTCGTAGCGCCACTTGTCGAACGCCTCGTCGATGACGAGGAACCCCATCCGGTCACACAAGTCGAGCAGTTCGGGCTGCGGCGGGTTGTGCGCGGTCCGAACGGCGTTACAACCCATCTCTCGGAGGGTTTCGAGGCGGCGCGTTAGCGCGCTCTCGGTGACTGCCGCGCCGAGACATCCGGCATCGTGGTGGAGGTTGACTCCTTTTATCGTGGTCGACTCGCCGTTGAGAAAGAAGCCGCTGTCGGCGGTCCACTCGAACGTGCGGACGCCGAAGGGAGTGACGTAGTCGTCTACGGGCGTTCCTCCGCGGTAAACGACGCTGTGAGCGAAATACCGGGTTGGATTCTGCAGTGTCCACCGCTCGGGGTCGGAGATCGAGACGCGCTGTTCGAACTCGCGTCTCTCGTTGGCTCCGACGGGTGATTCGCTCCGTGCAGTCGCAACCGCCTCTCCGTCCGGACCGACGATCTCGGTTTTGAGTTCGCAGTCGACCGCAGTCGACTCGGCGTTCCTCACGTCGGTTCGCAACCGGACGTCGGCGCCTCGGCAATCGACGGAGGTCGTACGAACGTCAGTCCCGAATGGTGCCACGGCGACCGGATCGGTTTCGATCAGGTACACGTCGCGATAGATACCCGACCCGGTGTACCAGCGACTGTGCGGGTACTCGTCGTTGTCGACGCGAACGGCGAGCGTCTCGCCACCGTCAACGCCGACCTCGGAGAGATCGTAGTTCACCGTCGAGTAACCGTACGGGCGATGACCGACGTGCTCACCGTCGATGTACACGTCGAAGTTTCGGTAGACTCCGCCGAATCGGATGGTTGCGTCCCGGTTTATGTCGTCCGGGAGTCCACGGCGGTACCAGCCCACACCACCGGGAGCGAAGCCCTGTTGTCGCCCGCCGGGATTCTCGGAATCGAACGGACCGCTAATGCTCCAGTCGTGGGGGACTTCGACGACTTCCCAGCCGCTATCGTCGAACTCCGGGTCGGCACCGTCGTCGAGGTCGCCACGGTGGAAGCGCCAGTCTGTCTCTAAGCGACGAACGTGCCGATATTCCGGGGAAAGGTCTGCCTCTCTTGACACATGATCACATTTCACAGGCGTCTCAATTAGCTTTCGATCAGTCAATTGCTTGATTATTATTCGCGTACGTTAATCAGTCCCCGAGCGAGTCGGTCGATCGGCTTCGTCAACGACTCGAATCGAGAGGACTCCGTCCGTCGAGCGTGAGATACTTTTCATCGGTGGGCGGCGGTAGAATGATATGAGTACGGTTCGAGTAGTTGGCACATTCGAATGAGGGTCGAGAAGTACCCGTCTGTCACCCTGCATAACGTCGCGGAGCTGGCACCGGCAGACTGGACCGCCGGCGGTGACCGGTTGTGCCGCGTCCCGGAGACTGTCGGAGCGGGCCTTAACGTCGACGCCCGCGAACGCGTCCGACATCCGACGGGGAGCGAAATTCGGTTCGTCCCCGACCGGCCGGACGCTACTATCGATATCACCCTGTCCGCGGCCGATAAAGCGCAGATCCGTCCGTTCTGGGGGTCGTTTCAGCCGTGGAACCCAATCGAGATCGGTCCCGCCCCCGAGACGCTTACGTTCACCGTCCCGGATCGGTTAAGCGAACTCGACACTGGCGAAGAAACGGGCAGATTCGATCCTCGTGTCTGTCGGCTCGTATTCGAGCGTACTCCGGCGGTCGCTCTCCACGACGTTGCCGGTGACTGTCGGCCTCCCACGTGCGATGAAGTGCCTCCTCGGCGGTATCTCGCATACGGGACGTCCATTACTGAAGGCGCCGCAGCGTCGGCACCGCATCTAAACTACGTTGCGCGTGCCGCGCGAGAACTCGGATACGACGCGCTGAACTTCGGCTGTTCGGGATCAGCGTTCTGTGACCTGTCTCTGGCGGAGCACATCGCGGGTCGCGACGATTGGGACGTGGCGACGCTTTCGCTCTCGGTGAACATGGCGAACCGAGGGTTTACTCTCCCCCAGTTCCGGAAGCGGACTAGCCGATTCATCGATGAGATAGCGAACTCCCACCCCCGCAAACCGATCGTGTGCGTGACTCTCTTCCCCTACTTCGCGGACACCGTCACCGGTGACGATTCCGAACGCGCCGCTAACTTCCGCGCGACGTTGCGCTCTATCGTTGCCGACTCTCACCACTCTAACCTGTCCCTCGTAGAAGGGACGGAACTGACGAACGTCTCCGAACTGACCGCGGATCTCCTCCACCCGGGAGATGCCGGAATGGAAGCTATCGGGGAAGGGTTAGCGTCCCATCTTGAGAGGAGAGCCGAGCGGTAGCCACGTCGGACGGTCTCCCAGCGATCCCTGAGACGGCCTCTCGGCGCGCTGGACCGATTCCAGCGGCGGTTTCAGGCCGGGCCGAACCGGCGTCGACTACCCCGTACGTCTCGCTCGGGGATTCGCTCGCGAGCGTCACGCGATGACGCCTCACTGGAAACGGCGTACGGCGGAAGCGGGCCACGTAAGCGGGTCTCCCATCGTCTTACTGTTGCTGGACCGGCGAGACCGCTCCGATACGCGGGAACCAGTAGCTACACCAGTCGACGAACTTTTTGTCCGTGTCGGCGGGAGGGATGTTCCAGTCCCGTCCGTTCCAGAAACTCGGATGGATCTTTTCGATCAACGGGAGCATCGGAAGATTCTGGTTGACGACCCAGGCGAGTTCTCGTACGTACTCCTGCGCTTCGGCCTCGTCGCTCGTCGTACTGAGGTTACGAAGGGTCTCTCGGACGTTGACCGGGGACACCTCACCGTTCGGCTCCCCGACCGGCGGCGCCTTCGGCTGTTCTCCGTAGTTTAGGTTAGACATCACCGTGTTACTCGTTAGTATCCACGAGAGACTGAAGAACGGCTTCGTTTTCCCGGAGTTGTTCCAGAACCACGGGATGACTTTGAAGTTCGAGGTTCCCCAGTACTGCCCGAAGAACGTCGTGTTTTCGACGGCTCTGTTCTCCGCCTCGATGCCGAAGTCGGACAGCATCTGTGCGAGAGTCGTCGTGAAGCTGGTAACGTCGCTCCAGCCCGACGGTGAGGGAATCGAGAGGGTGAGTTGCTCTCCGCTCGGCTTGTGCCACTGCCCGCCCGTCTTCGAATACCCTTCTTTCCGTAAGAGGGCCGCCGCTTTCTCCGTGTCCGTGTACGAATCGTACATCTTGACGTCACCCCCCAGATTCTCTTTCCACGTGTCCGTGATGAAGCTGCCGAGGCCGACCGGTTTCGTGACCGCGGTTTTTAGGGGGTCGGCGAGTTCCGCCATCCGCTGTCGGTTGACCACGTACGCGATCGCACGCCGAACGTTCCGCTTGCCGAAGTCCTCGTCGTCGTGGTTGAATCCGAGTCCGTACCCGTTGTAGGTCGGAACCTTGTACTCACGCACGTAATCGGGGAACGTCTTCACGATGCGAATCGGCGTGAAGCCGTCCACGATATCGATGTTCCTCCCGTTTTTCA
Source organism: Halopelagius longus (assembly GCF_900100875.1). Classification (NCBI taxonomy): domain Archaea; kingdom Methanobacteriati; phylum Methanobacteriota; class Halobacteria; order Halobacteriales; family Haloferacaceae; genus Halopelagius; species Halopelagius longus. Next base: position 62,067 of record NZ_FNKQ01000005.1, read on the forward strand.
TCGCAGCCCATTTCTGCTGGCTCGACGCGAAGTATTCGAGTTCGTACACCGGAAACGCTATCTGGCCCGCATCCGGATGGTCCTCGTACTTCGTTAACGTCAGTACTTGTTGGTTTGCGGATCTGTATTCGCACGGCCCACATCCGAGCGGTTCGCTCGGCTGATAGTCCTGCACGTCGCCTTGAACCGCCTGTTTCTCTTCTTCGGAGGAGGCGTTACGGAACCGCTCAGCGAACTCGCCGTACTTGCTTGCGGGAGTATTCATCCACTTCCCGGCAACCACGACTAAGATCGTCTTTTCTCCGTAGTCCTTCTTGAGCGTGTACGTTATCGTCGATTCGTCGACCGCCTCGACACTGTCGATGTAGTTCGTGATCTCGTAGCCGAACCCCTTGTCGATCGTAAACTTAGTGACGAAATCCTCCGCCGTAACGGGGTCTCCGTTGTGCCACGTCTGCCCCTCCCTGATGCTCATCGTGAGCGTCTTTCCGTCCTTCTGCCAGTCTCGGAGAACGTACGGAATAAGCTCCTCCGTTTTCTGATTGTACCTGAGGAAGGGATCGAACACCATCTTTCCGGCCACCTCAGCGTAATTACTCGGAGCGTACGGATTCCACTGTGTCTCGGCCGGGATAAACCGAGACGGTATGGTCAAACTCTGCTCGTCCGAGGCGGCGGACCCACCCGAGTCGGTGGAAACAGAACCTTCGCCGCCGGTGAGAGTGCTCACGTTTCCGCCACCCTCGGCCGAGGGCTCCGACGAACATCCCGCGAGCGTAACTGCACCTGCCGTCCCGCTTAGTTTGAGGAAGTGCCTCCGCGCGAAGCCGCTTTTGTCAGTATTGGTACCACTACTCATGCGCTTCTGCAGTATACATCATAATTATTTATAATTTTTCATCTGTCAGACATGAAGAGGGAGCGAGGGTAGCTCGGTCCTCCTTTTGGGGCAGGCAAATTAACGAATCGCGCCCGCCACCGCCAAAATTCTACGATAGAGAACGGACACGTAGAACGGATACGTCGATTCACACTTCTACGGTCCGTTACGTACGCTCTGCCGCCGAGAGATTCTCCTTTCGTTCTATATGTGAGAAAAACGCCGCTTCCGAACTGAATCGGATTGTGCCAGATGAACCCGTTACGCTCAACATTACACTGATAGGCGTGTAATCAGTTCTCGGCGATTAATTCTGATATTGAGAACGCCGAGGAGATACAGACGACGGCGCACACGCCGAGAATCCGAGTAGTTATCCGCGGAATCGGTTTGGTCCCGGCTTCGTCGCCGAACCACGGCGTACGAATCCCATGACGGACAACGAGGACGGCGATCCGGACGGCGAGTATCGCGAAGGCGAACTCGTCACTGACGACGACGGTGAGAGCTCCGTCCCGATAGGGGACTTCGCCGTCGAGTAGCCGCCTTCTCTGTGGGACTTCTCGCCGGTGACCCCCTCTTAAGCGGGGGTGGAACGCGTTACTTCCGCGCTTCCCGCAGGAAGACCAGCGCCGCCCCGAACAGCGAGAGGTTCTTCATGAACGCGATCTTCTGCGAACTGCGCTCGTCCTCGTCGGCGTTCCAGTAGTCGTGCATCACCGGCGTGACGCCCGCGAGGAACGTCGCCACCGCGCCCGCAGAGAGCGTCGGCAGTCGCCACAGGGCGATGCCGAGACTCCCGAACGCGAGCATCCCGCCGGTGAACGGCACCATCGTCTCCGCGTTCGGCACGTCCTTCGACTCGGCGTACGCTATCTGTCCTTCGAGGTTGCGGAACGTATCGACGGCGAGAGAGCCGACCCCCGCCGCGAACAGCAGGCGACCGAGCAAAGAGGGTGCGCCGTCGGTTTCGGTCGTCTCGGTGGTCATGTGTCGGTTCTCGCGCCGTATTTGCTTGAATCCTGTGGCCCCAGAAACGCCGATACCCGGGGCTCGGTACCCCGAAAACGGTCGTCTCGTCGAACGGAGGTGCGCGGAGCGACCGCTCACAGCGACGACTCGACGAACCGCCGGACGATGAGGTCCTCCGCCGTCCGGAGGCGGTACTGAACGGTCGAACGCGGCGTGTCGAGTAGTTCCGCGAGGTCGGCGACGGTCACCTCTCTGGGACGGGAGTAGTAGCCGCGTTCGACCGCCGTCTCCAACGTCTCCCAGTGGGCGGGCGAGAGTTCCGCGGCCACCTGCGACTCCGTGTCCCAGTTGCCCGCGCGACTCAGGTGAGACACCTTGAGGTGGAGGCCGTCGCGCAGGTTCTCCTCGATGGCCGAGTACAGTTCGCCGATGGGCTGGTCGCCGGGGTAGAGGATGCGCCACCGGTACTCCCGCCCGGCGCGCCGCGACTCGAAGACGACGCCGTCGCCGACGTGGTCGACGACGTGGTGCGGAATCGAGTGACAGCGGTGCACCTCGTCGCGGTAGGTGTACACCGTCCGGGAGTTGGCCTTCCGGTCGAGGACGTGGTACTCGCGGTGCGTGTGGCAGTTCGAAACGTCGAGACACTCGTTGCACCGCGTCTCGTCCAAGAAGATGTCGTCGAGTCGTTCGAGCGCTTCGCTCGGGCCGCGCGCGTGGTCGATGCGCCACATCGAGCGCTCCGTCGAGGTGCAGACCGACGACCGCATCGTCAACGACGGATACTCCGCGAAGACGTCCATCAGGTCGTCGCTCCCGTCCTCGAAGTGGACGATGAACTCGAACTCGCGCATCTGATCCGCTGACTGGGTTTTGGAAGGCATCTAGTTCCTGCTAACTGAGTCTCAAGGGACGTAGGGGTGAAAAACGACCGGTATTGGCGGCTTGTACCTCATCCGAAACCCATCCTAGCTATAGCCAACGGTATTCACAAGTCCGCGACCGCCGTACGACGTGATGAAGCGTACGATGAGCGACACCGAACGTCCCGGCGAACGCGCGAGGACCGAACCGGGCGGCGCACCGTCCCCGGCGGACGGCCGCCGCCACGACTCCGGGCACCAGACACGTTCCGTCCCTCTCTGTCCGATAGGTGACGCACACGGACGGGAGTCGCAAGCGCCACGCCGCGACGGGCCGATTCGGTCGTCGTTCGCGCGACGAACTCCTCGGACTGCGAACGAAACTCGATAACACAGACTCTATGCAGAAGAACGTAACACGACACGAAAGCGACAGACTGAGCGCACTCGGCGGATACGGCGTCCGAAAGCGGGGACTCCAACTCGTCTTCTTCGACGGGCAGACGCCCGACGAACGGACGGCGTTGCGGCGCGGCGTGAAAGAACAGACGATAGCCGCCCTCGACCGGGTCACGTCCGTCGCCGCTGAGTCCGACGTCGAAGCCGACGACATCATGCGGACGACGGTGTACCTCACGAAGATGGACCGACTCCCGGAGGTGGAGTCCGCGTACGAGGAGTTCTTCGACGGACGACGACCCTCGATGACCGTCGTCGGCGTCGGCGCACTCCCGAACGACGCCGACGTGCAGATCGAAGCGACGGGCGTCGATAGGTGAGGACGGTCGACGACTCGGACGGACGCACGGCGTCGGACCACGACGCCTCGTTCGACCGGTAGCGGCACTCCCCCGTTCGGGCACTCCCGACAGACCCAATGGACAGCCCACGACGGAGGCACCCTCAAAATACAAATATTTCTGTCCGAACGGTCCGTCGGGCCGCGCGGACGAACGTCGGAGCCGACCGTTCGAGCGCCGTCCGGTAGTGCGCGGATCGGTACCGGAACGACCTACAACTCCTCCGCGGCGACGGTCATCTGACGGCGTCGCGTCTCGAAGCCGAGCGTTTCGTACACGGAGCGAGCGTGCTCGTTATCGGCGTCGACGTCGAGTGTGAGCTCCGAACATCCGGTCTCTCGCGCCCGCTTTGCGGCGCGGGAGAGAAGTTCGCGGGCGATGCCCCGACCGCGGTACGGCCCGCGGACGTAGATATCGCCGACGACCAGTCGGTCCGGACGGTCGAACACGACCGGCGACTCGTCGACGTCGGTGGCGACGAAGCCGGCGAGTTCGCCGTCGAGGCCGCCTCTCGACCCGTCGCTATCGGTTCCGTCGACCGCAATCCACGTTCGGTGGCTCTCGGTTTCGAGCAGGTCGAGTCGGAACTCGGTCTCCTCGGCGACGAGGTCGATATCGTCGGCGAGGGCGTGGGCGTCGACGGTCGCTTCGAGGTGGCGGTGGTAGGGAAGCCACAGTTCCTCGACGTAGCGGCGGACTGCGGCCTCGTCGGCGGGGAGCCGGCGGATTTCCATACGGACCAGTACGCGAGGTCCCCGCTTAGTCGTACTTCTCCTTCCTCGACCGTCGACAACTCCGTCTTCGCTTCGGTTCGCATTCCGGTCCGTCCTGCGTGCTTGGCGCATACTCGAATACAATTAATTGGACTCTACCGGGCCGGATCGCCCTCCGAAAGTACCGACGGACGTCGAAGACGCGGCGGGGGCGCGACGCTCGTCGCTCACAGTGGGGGGACGTTCCCCGACGTCTCGAACCGTTCGACGTCGCCGGGAGTCTCGGCGTCGAGTACGTCGTTGCTCGTCAGCAGGCGTTCGTCCTCCGTCCCGTCGAGGGCGAGGAACGTCGTCGTCCCGTCGGCGGCGCGCGAGTCCCGAACGGTGATGTCGCGGGTGTTCGAGAGGCGGACCGCCGCGCCGTCGTTCCCCTCGCGGTGGGCCTGTCTGCCGACGAACCCCTCGACGAGCACTCCCTCGACGTTCGAGCAGGTCAGTCCGTCCCGGTAGTACTCCGGCAGGTCGTCACCCCACGAGAGTTCCAGGTCGCGCATCGCCACGTTCCGGGCGTTCTCGACGTGGACGCCCGCGATGTCGTTTTCGAAGATGGGGGGCACGACGGACGTGGGTTGCAGGTCGAAGTTCCCGCCGACGAGTTCGGCGTTCTCGCTGCCGGTGAGTTCGATGCGCACGTCGTCGAACGTCACGTTCTCGATGTCCGATCCCTCGGCACCGTAGACGAGTGCGCCGTTCTCGCTCCGGGCGACGACGTTCTCGAAGCGGACGTTGCGAATCGCGCCGAGTTCGGTGTCATCGTCGCGGGGGACGGAGGAGACGTGGATGGGTTCGCCCTTCCCCCACCACGGGCCGGGGAGCAGGTTCGAGTCGACGACGATGTCGGTGAAGAGCACGTTCTCCACGTCGCCCGAGTCGCGGTGTTGGATGCCGAGTCCCCGGTTCGACTCCTGTACGACGATGTTCTGAAACACGCAGTCGCGGATGGTGTCGTCGGTGCCCGACCCGAACTTGATGGCGCAGGCGCTGGAGGAGAGCGTGCAGTTCGTGACGGTGACGCTCTCGCACGTCGTCTCCACGTCGGGCCGCGCGCCGAACGTGATGCTGTCGTCGCACGACCGGATGGTGCAGTCGGAGACGTGGACGTTCCGACTGTCGCCGATGTGGACGCCGTCGCAGTTCGGGATGAGCATGTGGTTGAGGATATCCACCCCGAGTACGTCTATCTCCTCGGACCCGTGGAAACTCAGCGTCCACGCCGGCATGTCCCGGAGCGTCACGTCCCGCACCGTCACGTCCGTGCAGCGGTCGAACCGGAACATCGGCCCCGGTCTGAAGTCGGGTTTCGCGACGGGCCACCCCTCCGTTCCGTCGCTTCGGGCGAGGTATCGCTCTCCCTGTCGGGCCTCGTGCGGACCGTTCGAGACGAGGGGGTGGCTCGTGCTCTCGTCGGAGTGGCCCTGAATCGGGGCGTCCATCCGCATGAACTCCGTGCCGCGGCCGTCGAACTCGCCCTCGCCGACGATGGCGACGTTTTCTGCGTCCTCCGCGAGGAGGAACACGCGCTCGCCGTCCGGGCCGACGTACTTCGAGGTGAACGCCGACTCCTCCGTCGTCGGGCGCACCACCGCGCCCGCCTCCAAGCGAAGTGTCACGTCACTCCGCAGGCGAATCGTCCCCGTCGTATATTCGCCGCTCGGGACGACGACGGTGCCGCCGCCGGCGTCCGCGCAGGCGTCTATCGCACCCCGGAACGCGTCGGTGTGGAGGCCGTCGTCCGGGTCGCCGAACTCTGTCACGTCGTACGCACTCGCTACGGGTGGCATGTACTCGTCGAGGCGTCCGGCCGCGCCTTTACGATACCGGTGGTCGAAGTGACGCGGGTGCCGGACGACCAGCCGAACGTCCTCTTCCTGATGACGGACCGACAGCGATACGACACCGTTCGCGCGTCGGGGAACGCGCGAATCCACACCCCGAACATCGACCGTCCGGTCGAACGAGGGGCCTCCTTCACCCCCGCCTACTCGCCGGACCCCCTGCATCCCCCGCCAGAGACACCGTCCGAACGGGGTGCGAAGCGACGAGGCTCACTCCGGCGGGCTATCCCACTCTTCGCCGTCGTCCTGCGGGTTGTAGCCGATGCGGGCGCGGGCGTGTTCCAAGTCGTACCACCGGCGTTGGTTGTCGCTGACGCCGCTGAAGATGCCGAACTCCACGTCGTCGTCCCGCAGACAGCAGTCTATCTCGTGGGCGAAGTCGCGGCGGGACTGCCACATCGCCTTCATGCGGGCGACCATCTCCTCGTACTCGGCGCTTCCGCGTTCCGTCCTGCCCTCGTCGACGGCGTGTTCCGCGTCCCCGTAAGGGTGGTCGTACTCGGGCATGTTTACGGTGCACACTCGAAGCGCGTAGAACTGCTTCGGGTACTCGTAGTTCTCGAGGTAGTAGCGACCCATGTCCTCGCCGTAGGCCTTCGTCATCCCGTAGAAGGAGTCCGGACGGACCGGGTCGGTGTGGTCGAGGACCAAGTCGTGGTCGGGGTAGTAGATGTCGGGGGCGAACTCCTGTTCGTACCCGCCCATGACGTGGTTCGTCGAGAGGAAGACGAACGACTCCATCTCCGCCTCGCGCGCGGCCTCTAAGGCGTTGTACATCCCGATGATGTTCGGTTCGAACACGTCGTCCCAACTGCCGTCAGTGTCCGGGTACGCCGCCATGTGGACCATCGCGTCCTGCCCCTCCGCGGCGGACCGAAGCGCAACGGCGTCGGCGACGTCTCCGACGACGGTGTCGTAGCCGCCGTAGGGGTGGTCCTCCGGGCGGTCGGACCGATTGAAGTACGTGAAGTCGTACTCGTCTCGGTCGTGGAGGTGGTCTATCACTGCAGTGCCGCACCGACCGTACGCGCCGGTCATCAGCACGTCCATGCCTTCTCACTCCGACGTGTCCGTAATAAGTTGATGGGTTCGCACGAGAGCGCTCCGCCCCGTCCCCGCGAGGCGTTCTCTCCGACGACGGTTCTCGTCCGGCGACGAACTCCGCCGCAAACGGGCCTCCTCGAACGCCCGATTCGGCCGTTCTCCGCCGTAGAGCGGGGCGACAGTTACGTACTGACGGAGAGTTTATATACGAAGACTTTGAGAGTACCACTCATGCCACTGTCAGAGGCGAACCTACGGCGACGCCTGCGCGGCGTCGCAGCCGGGCTGCTGACGCCGTTCGACGACGAGTTACGCGTCGTCCACCACAAGCTGGCGGAGAACGCGCGGACGCTCTCCGAGGAGGGGATAGAGACGTTCCTCGCGGCCGCGAACATCAGCGAGTACCACTCCCTCTCGCACCGGGAACGCATCGAGGTGACGGAAACGAGCGTCGATGCGGTTCCGTCCGACGCCTGCGTCCTCGCGGGCGTCGGCGGGTCCACCGCGAACGCTCGGGAACTCATCGAGGCGTACGACAGAATCGGCGTGGACGGGATGATGATAATGCCGCCCGACCACTCCTACGTCCACGAACGCGGGCTCATCCGCTACTACGAGAAACTCGACGAAGTCACCGACACACCGCTCGTTCCCTACGTCAAAGGGTTCGACCCGTCCGTCGCGTACCTCCGCGACCTCACTCGCGTCGACGGCGTGGTCGGCATCAAGTACGCCTTGAAGGACCCGGTGAAACTGGGCGCCGGGGTCGAGGCCGGCGCGGACGACGTGGTGTGGGTCGACGGCCTCGCGGAACCGTACGCCGTCGCGTTTTGGAACGAGGGCATCGAGGGATTCTCCGCCGGCGTCAGCAACTTCCGACCGGAGGTCGGACTCGCACTGTACGACGCCCTCGAAGCCGAAGACTGGGAACGCGCCCGGAAGATCCGGAACATCGCGCTTCCCTTCCAGAACTTCCGCGACTCCACCGGCGAAGACAACGAAATTCCGGGTGCGATAAGCGTCTCCGCCGTGAAGAAGGGCCTCGAACTCGCCGGCCTCCACGGGGGGCCGGTCAGGGAACCGATCCGGTCGCTCTCGCCCGAAGACGAACGCCGCGCCGAGCAACTCTACGCCAACCTCGACGACGATATCGAGCGAGTACTCGACTAACGCCGTCCGACCGCCGCGTCGCCGTCCGGTTCTCCGTCCCGAGCAGTCCCTTCGTCGCATCTCCCACCGCGTCGCGGTACCGACCTCGTGTCCTCGGCTTTCACCATCAGAGCGCCGTCGCCTCCGAAACACTGCGAGCAGACCCATTCTCGACAGCCGATCCGTTCGCGGTTGGGGAACGGAATCAGGGGGGTACTCCCGGCCGGGCCGAAACCCCGCCCGACTGTTCCCGAGAGGGGAAATTTTCACAAAGGCTCGTGTCTGCCGACTATCGGACGTTCAACCGATTTTCGTCGCTGATTCGTCGTTCTGAGACGGTTCTACCGGCGCGAAAATCCCCCTCGAACGGACGTACGCCGGGTGATGTGTTACAGATCTACACCCGTAACGGTTCGGCGGCGGGGAACCGAGGTACGGCGGCCGCGGCCGAGTGCGCCGGGCGATTCGTCCGACCGCGCCTCGGCGTCGGGGACACCGATAAGTAGGTGTGCCGCGCAGGAGAGCGTACATGCGACGAGACGGTATCCAGTTTCACAACGTTCGAGCGCTTCGAGACGTCGAAGGCGACGGCCTGCGACTCCAGCGAGTGCCCGAGGACGTTCGGACTCGACTGAACGAGGGCGCACGGACCCGGATGTGCCATCCCGCCGGCGTCGAACTCCGGTTCGTTCCCGACGGACCCGTGCGAGTGACGCTCTCCTCTCGCGTTCGCGACAGCGTCGTTCGACCGTTCTGGGGCGACTTTCAGGCCGCCGGCGAGGAAGTCGTCGTCGGGGAGGAACCCCGGACCATCGAGCTCGAACGCCCCGAGAAACTCACCGACCTGCGCCCCTCCGTTCGAGATGGCCTCCGGTACGACCCGCACCTCTGTCGCCTCGTCCTCCCGGGGGAACACCGGGGCGGACACGTCCGCTTCCACGGCGTCGAGGGAGAGGTACGCCCTCCCCGGGAGTCGGAGGTGCCCTCGCTACGGTACCTCGCCTACGGCACTTCGATAACGGAGGGCGAAGCGCCCGGTAGCGAGACGCTCACGTACGTCAATCAGACGGCGCGGCGACTCGGCGCGGACCCGATAAATCTCGGCTCCTGCGGCACCGCCTACTGCGACGAGGCGATGGCCGAACACATCGCGGGCCGGGACGACTGGGACGTGGCGACGCTCTCGCTCTCGGTGAACATGGTCGGGACGTTCTCGGTCGAAACGTTCCGCGAACGGGCGGCCGCGATGGTCGACACCGTCGCGGGGGCACACCCCGACCGGCCCGTCGCCTGCATCACCATCTTCCCGAACGCCCGCGACTACCGCGTCGACCACGAGGAGGGCGAGGAGTGCGAACGCTTCCGAGAGGCGCTCCGGTCCGTCGTCGCCGGCTCCGACCGCGAGAACGTCCACCTCGTCGAGGGTCCGGACGTGCTTCCGACGGCCGCCGGACTGACGACGGACCTCGTCCACCCCGGCGACGACGCCATGGTGCGGATGGGCGAGAACCTCGCACGCGAGTTGAAGCCCCTCCTGCCGGCGGTGGAGTCGTCGGCCTGACGCACCGGTTGGCCCAACCGCTAACCGCGTAAAATCGGCTCCTGCGACCGTCTACGGTGAGGAGGTACAAATACGGTTCGGCGACCGTCGCCCCCGAGAACGCAAGAGACAAACCCCCGACGGCACTCCGACCGACCATGAGTGTCGTACTGAAGTTGGGTTACATGCTCGCGCTCCTCGGCGTCGGCCTCGTCGCCAAGTCTACGGGCGTCGTCACCGAGTCTCGGCGCGACAGACTCACCGTCTTCGCGTTCTACGTCGCTCTCCCGGCCTTGGTGTTCTCCTCGACGTACGCCCAACCCATCAGCGAAGTCGTCACGCCGACGCTGATGCTCGGCCTGTGGGCGGTGATGTTCCTGATGATAGGCGTCAGCCTCCTCGTCCACCGGTCCGTCGCGGGGCGCGGGGCCCGAAGCGTCGCCATCGTCCAGTCGTACCACAGCAACTTCGGCTTCCTCGGACTCCCCCTCGTCGCCTCCACCTTCGGACCTCTCACCACAGCGAAGGCGAGCATCATCCTCGGCGTCGGGTCCCTCACGCAGGTCCCCGTCACCGTCGCGGTACTCGTCTCCATCAACGACGCGGACGTGGCGTTCAGGGACGAACTGGTCGAGATGTTCAAGACGCCGGTCATCCCGGCTCTCGTGACCGGACTGCTGTTCTCGTACTTCGGACTCGGGGTCCCCTCGGTGGTCGCCGCCGGGTTGGACGCGGTTGCGAGTCTCGCGCTTCCCGTCGCCCTCGTCTGCGTCGGCGCGTCTCTCTCCGCGGAGACGGGGTCGTTCGACGTCCGCACGGTCGGGTCCGTGGTCGGGCTGAAGGTGTTCCTCATGCCGATTCTCGCGCTCCTCGTGTTCTCGGCGATGGGGTCGGACTGGTCCACCGTCCAAGCGGGCGTGACGATGCTCGCCGCGCCGACGGCCGTCTCGACGTTCGTCTACGCGACCGAACTCGGCGGCGACCCCCGGTTGGCCTCGATGAACGTGTTCGTGACCACCGTCGTCTCGGTCGGAACGCTCCTCGCGGTGCTCCGGTTCCTCCTCTGATGCGCCCGCCGGAAATATAATGTTCGATAGTTTTATTATCTTCGCCGCGCAGTTGCGTACCGTCCCGCGTTCGACGCCGGGACTGTGATGTCGTCGCTCCCACACATCACACTGCGACCGACCGCCGCCACCGCCCGCGGAGATGTTCAACCAGCACCGTCTATCCATGTCGCCCTCCGCGGGAGGCCGGTCCGTCCGTTCCTTGGCGGACCGGCCGCAACGGTCGCCGCTACCCCGTACAACCGATACTCGTAGCCTATCCCCGTCGTCCGGCCACCGACAGACTGTGATGTTTCACGCATTACTCCTTAGACTTCCGTGACCCCCGGCTGACGCCACCGCCGCACCGCAATTCCATCGAGGAGGGAGGAGTTTCCGAGACTACCGACCGCGGGCCGCCGCCCGCGACGATTCGGCGTTCCCGAATCGGGAACCCACTCCCTCAGCATCCGAGACGCCGGACGGTGGGCGGGTCACGACCTGACGAGGTGGACGCCGAAGACGGTGTCCGCTTCCGCGGGCAGATTCGGCCGCGAGGGACCGATTCGCCGGTGAGACGTTGCGTCGCCCCGACCGTTGGAGTTCGGATGGCGGGAACGCCCGGGCGGAGTCGCGAGGCGACGGAGGGGGCCGGAGGTAACAGGCGATGAGAGCGGAGAGATGCGAGGCGGGGCGTCGGAGGGAGCAGAGACGGAGAGGACCGTCGGTCGCCCGACTCACGAGAACTTCGTGTTCAGTTCGATGACGTTGGCCGCCCGGCGGACGTGATCCGAGAGTTCCCCGTGGAGTTGGTCCTTCGTGAAACGACTCGACGGACCGGTGATGCTGACCGCGCCGAGGATCGCCTCGTCGTTCTTGACCGGCGCGGAGACGCAGCGAAGGCCTTCGATGTTCTCCTCGTCGTCGATGCCGAACCCCCGTTCGCGGATGGCTTCGAGGTTCTCGTACAGTTCCTCTTCGCTCGTCACCGTGTTGGCGGTCATCGGTTCGAACGACATCGACCGGACAATCTCCTCGGTGCGTTCCGGCGGGAGGTACGCGAGGATGGTCTTCCCTAACGACGTGGAGTACATGGGCGCCTGCGTCCCCACCCGGGAGCGGGTTTCGACGGCGTACTCGCCGGCGGCCTTGTAGAGGTACGACACCTGTCCGTGCTCCTCGATGCCGAACTGAACGATTTCGCCCGTCTCCTCGGCCAGGGAATCGACCTCCTCTCGGATGACGTCGTAGTTGCCGACCTGTTCTCTGACGTGCGTCGCCATGTCGAGAAAGCGGAGGCTGAGGCGGTAGCCGTCCGTCTCTCGGACGAGTATCTTTCGCTCCTCCAGCGTTCGGAGGTGACTGTGGACGGTGCTCTTGGAGTGGCCGAGTTCGTCCGCGATTTCGGTCACCCCGATTCGACCCCGTTCCTGCAGGAGGTCGATTATATTGAACGCTATCTTTACCGAACGGATGGTGCGCCCCCGGCGTTCGTTTGCGTTTGCCATACGACAACCGACGGCACGACCACCCATAAATTTGTTCCCGAGCGGGGAACGAGAGCGGACCTCGTCCGACCTCCTCGTCGGCTAGTTGGCCCCCTGCGTCGCGGGCGAGACACGTTCGCTCCCGAAGAATTATGCCGGAGTGCGTCGCACGACCGGGTGATGCGATTCGTACGATTCACTGCCGACGGAAGCGTCGCGTGGGGCGTTCGAGAAGACGACCGAATTCACGACCTGCGGGCGCACGCGACGGGCGCGCCCTCGTACGGCGACGTCGCCTCCGCGGGCTATCGGAACCGAGTCCGGGACGCGGTCGAAGGGGAGTCGCTCCCGACGCACGACGCCGAGGACGTGAAGGTGTTAGCGCCGGTTCCCCGGCCGGGCAAGATAATCTGCGTCGGACTCAACTACCACGACCACGCCGCGGAACAGGACGAGGAGGTGCCCGAGAAGCCGATGCTCTTCGCGAAGGCGCCCTCGGCGGTGACGAACCCCGAGGACCCCATCGTCCACCCCGCGGACGTCGAACAGGTGGACTACGAGGTGGAACTCGGCGTCGTCGTCGGACGGACCACTCGAAACGTCGACGCGGCCGACGCCGACGACTACGTGGCCGGGTACACCGTCGTCAACGACGTGAGCGCGCGCGACGCTCAGTTCGAGGACGAACAGTTCTTCCGGGGGAAGAGCTACGACACGTTCGCGCCGATGGGTCCGGCCCTCGTCACCGGCGACGAACTCGACCCTAACGACCTCGACGTCGAGTGTACCGTCAACGGCGACGTGAAGCAGTCCTCGACGACGGCGGAGTTCATCTTCGACGTCGGCGAACTCGTCGAGTACCTCTCCCATCGGATGACGCTGGAACCCGGCGACGTCATCTCGACGGGGACGCCCGGCGGCGTCGGCATCTTCCGGGACCCGCCGGAACTCCTCGAGGCGGGCGACTCCGTCACCGTCTCCGTGGAGGGCATCGGCGACCTGACGAACTCCGTCGTCGCCGACGACTGAGTCCGGTCTCGGCCGCGCAGGAACGTTCGGTGGCGCGCGGTGACGGCGCTCCGTCTCTCTCACTCTCCTCTGCAGCGGTTCTCTCTCGACGGATATCGCGACCTGCGGCTATCGTTACCTCGACAGGAATTAACAAATACGTCCGTTATGATTTCTGACTCACAGTTGTTACTCTCTCGATTGCTATCTCCGGTCGGTCGAAGCGACTGCGTCCGCTTGAGAGTCGTCGTCCCGTCGTGAGCGCAAGAAGAGGGGTAGTCGTTCCGGTCGGTTACCCGACGAGCAGTCGCGCGACCCACGCCCGGATGCCCGGTCCGACGGCGTCGGAATCGACGGCGACGGGGTCGTCGGTCACGTCGAGGAACGTTCGCTCGTCGCCGTCGCGGGTCCAGACGAGGCTCCGTCCCCCGTCGGCCGCGTTCGCGTCGCCGCGGAGTTCGTACCCGGGCGGCGCGCGGAGCGTGAATCGGTCGGTTCCGAGGTAGCGCGGCCCCTCGCCGCCCATGGCGAACGGGACGTCGGGCCCCTCGGGGGACAAGGGCGAGAACACGATTGTTCCGGCAGGCGATTCCGTTGCGCCGGTGTCGCGGTAGCGGACGATGAGCGTCTCGCCGTCGATTCGACTGTAAATCGCCTCGGGGTCCGCGACGCTCCGCCTCGTCACCTCCTCGACGACTGCGCGCCGGAACGACTCGTTCTCGGCGAGGGCGTCGCTTCCGGACGCGAGTTCGACGTTCGCCCGCCACGTCGTCGAACCGTTCTCGTGGAGCGAGACGGTCAACGTGCTGTCGCCGGCCGTGACGGGGGTTCCGTCCGGCGCCGTTCGGTCGAGCGAACAGACGCCGCAGACCGGCGTCGGAGGCGCCCGCGCGTCCGCGGACGGAACGGCGGCGACGGCGGATAGCGCGAGGAGGAGGGCGATTACGACCGCGGTGGTTGCGTGGGGACGCATACCCGACAGTCGGTCTGACAGAACATATCAGTTTCGGGGAGCAAATCCCCCGTCCCAACGGGGGCGGACCGACGCCTCAGTTCCGCCCGCGTTCGACGGTCAGCGACGCCGTCTCCCCCTCGCAGGAGAAGACGAACTCGCCGGGTTCGACCCGGTCGCAGTCGCCGGCGCGCACGGCGAGGGATTCGACGGGCACCGTCATCTCCAGTTCGGCCGATTCGCCGGGGTCCAGTGACGCCTTGGCGAACCCGACGTGCTCCCGGACGGGCGTGACGCGCGAACTGACCGCGTCTTCGACGAACAGGTCCACCGACCGCTCGCCCGCGCGGTCACCGACGTTCTCGACGGTCACCGACGCCGTCACCGTCCCCGCGGGGCCGACGCTCTCGGCGGAGAGCGTCAGGTCCGACACCTCGAAGTCGGTGAAGCTCAGGCCGTGGCCGAACGGGTAGAGGGGGTCGTACGAGTCGGGGTGTTCGTCCGCGCCGATGGGCGTCGGGTGCGGCAGGTGGTCGAACAGCGTCGGCAGGTGCGCCGCGGACCGCGGGACGGAGACGGGGAGGCGACCGCTCGGGTTGTGGCGGCCGAACAGCGTCTCGGCCACGGCCGTCCCGCCGTCCATCCCGGGGTAGTACGCCGCGAGGATGCCCGGGACGTTCTCGTCGGCCCACGGAATCGAGAGGGGACGGCCCGACACGAGGACGAGAACCGTCGGCGTCCCCGTCTCCCGTACCGCTTCCAGCAGGTCCCGTTGGGCCTCGGGCAGTTCCAACCGCGTCCGCGTCGGGAACTCGCCGGTCGGACGGTTCATCTGCTGGGGGCCGAACTCGTGGATGTACCAGTCCTCGCCGAGGACGACGACGGCGGCGTCGGCGCTCTCGGCCGCGTCCGCGGCGGCATCGATGCCCGCGTCCTCGGTGATGGTCGCCCCCTCCTCGTACGTCACCGACTCCGCGCCGACCACGTTCTCGACGCCCTCCCGGACTGTCACGCCCTGCAGGTTCGAATCGTCCATCACGCTCCATCCGCCGAACTGGTGGTGCAGGTCGTCGGCGTTCGGCCCCGTCACGAGTACGTCGTCCAACGACTCGGAGAGTGGGAGGACGCCGTCGTTCTTCAGGAGCGTCATCGACTCGCGGGCCGCCTCCAGCGACGCGTCGCGGTGGTCCTCGGCCGAAAGCGCCTCCGTCACGGCGTCGGGTTCGACGTAGGGGTCCTCGAACAGGCCGAGTCGCGCCTTCAGTTCGAGGACGCGGCGAACGCTCTCGTCGAGGCGGCGTTCCGACAACTCCTCCGCTCGGACGAGTTCGACTAACTCCTCGGCGTAGTCGGGGCCGCCGACGGAGACGAGGTCTAACCCGGCGGTGAACGCCTGGAACGCGGAGGTGCGCCGCGAGTCCGAGGTGCGGTGGTCCTCGTGGAGGTGGTCCACGCCGCCCCAGTCGGAGGTGACGAAGCCGTCGAAGCCGAGTTCGCCGCGCAGGAGGTCCGTCAGGAAGCGCTCTGACCCGTGGGCCGGTTCGCCGTCGATGGAGTTGTAACACGGCATCACCACGTCGACGCCCTCCGCCAGAACTCGCTCGAACGCCGGGAGGAACGTCCGCCGGAACGTGGATTCGGACACCTCGACCACCGAGGCGTCCTCGCCGCGTTCCGGTTTCCCGTAGGCGGGGAAGTGCTTCGCCGTCGTTGCGATGGTCGGGTCGTTATCGTCTGACCCGCGCAGGCCGCGCGCCTCCGCGGCGGCGAGTTCGCCACAGAGGTACGGACTCTCGCCGTACGTCTCGAACACCCGCCCCCAGCGCTGGTCGCGGGCCACGTCCACCGTCGGCCCGTAGTTCAGCGTCGCGCCCGTCGCACGCGCCTCCCGAGCGGTCACCTCGCCGCCGCGTTCGACCAGTTCGGTGTCGCGCGCCGCGGCCATCCCGACGTTGTGCGGGAAGATGGTCGCGCCGTTGATGTACGCGTGCCCGTGGACGGCGTCTACGGGGACCAAAAGCGGGATTCCGAGGCGCGTCTCCTCGATTGCGTGCCGTTGGAGGCGGTTCGCCGCCTCCGCGGCCCGTGCGGGTTCGTCGAGCGTCGTGATGCCGATACCGAACGGCGACACAGCGCCGATGTGGCTCTCGGCGATTTCTCGCTCGGCGTCCTCGAACGTCTTCTCGGTACCTAGCTTCCCGACGTACGTTCCGGCGAGTTGCCCCGCCTTCTCCTCGAGGGTCATCTCCGCGAGCAACTCGTCGATGTCGTCCGCCGAAACGTCCGGAAGCGCTCCGTCGGACCGCCGGCCGTTCTCCGTGTCGGAGTCCATGCCCCTAACTGTCCTACCGGCGACATAACCTCTGGGGAACAGTCAGCGATTCCAACCACCGACGACGGACTCCGGCGGCCCGCGACGGTGCGGTGACTTTTTTGACCGCGACGACGAGAGTCCGCTATGACAGACACGCCGTACCGAACGCCCGCGTGGTTGCGTCGGGACGCTCTCGGCGTCCTCGACTTCCACAGAGAGCGGTCGCTGGACACACACTTCGGCGGCTACACCGCACAGGTCAGCGACATCGACGGGGCCGTCTACGACCAGCGAACGAAACACCTCGTCCCGACGGCGCGGTTCGTCTTCGGGTTCAGCGTCGGGAAACTGTTGGACGGCCCGGTCTGGTGCGAACCGGCCGCCGAACACGGCCTCTCGTACCTCCGAAACGTCGCGTACGACGAGGAACACGACGGCTACGGCTGGCAGTTCGAGGGCCGCGACGTCGTGGACGACACCCGGGCGACCTACGGCCACGCGTTCGTCCTCCTCGCGTACGCGACGGCCGCACGCGCGGGCATCGGCAACGTCGAACACCTCGTCACCGAGACGGCGGACCTACTCGACGACCGGTTCTTCGAACCGGAGCACGGCGCGTACGCGAGCAACCGGACGGCCGAGTGGGACCCGGTCGAACCGTCCTACCGCGGGCAGAACGCCAACATGCACGCCTGCGAGGCGTTGCTGGCGGCGTACGAGGCGGTCGGCGACGACCGCTGCCTCGACCGCGCGACCACCGTCGCGGAGAAGATAGCCCTCGACAGGGCGGACGCCGCCGACGGCTTGCTGTGGGAGCACTTCACCGAGGACTGGGCGGTCGATTGGGAGTACAACCGCGACCAGAAGGCCGACCTGTTCCGCCCGTGGGGCTACCAGCCCGGCCACCTCTTGGAGTGGTCGAAACTGCTCGTCCAACTCGACGAACACGACGACGCGGACTGGTACATCGACCGCGCGGAGAGATTCTTCGAGGCGGCCGTCGAGGACGGGTGGGACGACGAACGCGGCGGGTTCTACTACACGTTCGACCGCGACGGGTCGCCCATCGTCGAGGACAAGTACACGTGGGCGCTGGAGGAGGGTCTCGGGGCGGCCGCCCGCCTCGGCGCGGCCACCGGCGACGACGACTACTGGGAGTGGTTCGACACCATCCACGCCTACCTCGACGAGTACGCGACGAACCACTCGCTCGGCATCCGCTACGAACGCCTCACGCCCGACGGCGACGTCCACCCGACCATCGACGAGACGCCGAAGGTCAAGAGCGGCTACCACCACGTGAACTCCTGCTACGAGGCCCTGCGGGCGTTGGACGCCGTCTGAGCGGACCGCCCCGTTCCGGAGATTCTTCCCCGACCTGCTCCTTCGTAGGCCGCGATTCGACGCTTCGGCGTCTCCGACCGACGCCGTGAGACCGCTTGCGGGCGGTGTCTGCGACGAAATGACTATGTGCTCTGTCTGTCACGACGTACACGGATATGAACGGATACACAGTCGCCGTCGTTGGAACCGGGCCGGACCCGAGCAACCCCACGGTCGAGGGGTTCGCCATGGGGTATCGACACGCGGAAGCGTACGCGACCGACGACCGCTGCGAACTCGTCGCGTGCGCCGACATCGTCCGCGAGAACGCCGAGGCGTTCGCCGCGACGTTCGGCGTGCCCGAGACGGGCGTCTACGAGGACTACGAACGGATGCTCTCGGAGGCGGAACCGGACGTGGTGAGCGTCTGCGTCCCGCCGGCTATCCACCGCGACGTGGTGGTCGACTGCGCGCGAAGCGGCGTCGTCTCCGCCGTTCACTGCGAGAAGCCGATGGCCGACTCGTTGGCGGACGCCCGCGAGATGGTCCGAGAGTGCCGAGAGTGCGACGTGCAACTCACGTTCAACCGCCAGCGACGCTTCGGCGCGCCGTTCACCGAGGCGAAACGCCTGCTCGACGACGGCCGAATCGGCGACCTGACGCGGATCGAAATCGGGTGGGGGGACTTCTACGACACCGGCGCGCACACGGTCGACCTGGCGGGGATGTTCAACGACGAACACCCCGCCGAGTGGGTCATCGCGGCGCTCGACTACCGCGAGGAGGACGTTCGGTTCGGTTCACACCAAGAAAACCAGATGTGGGCGCAGTGGCGCTACGAGAACGGCGTCTACGGCGTCCTCTCGTCGGGCGAGGGGAGCGACTTCACCGACGCGGCGTTCCTCCTCCGGGGCACCGAGGGCGTCGTCCGAATCAACGTCGAGGGCGGTCCGATGCTCGAACTCGAACGCGGCGGCGAACGCAGCCCCGTGGACGTCGGCACCGAGACGATGCACCGCACGGGGACGGAGACGGACCGATTCGGGTCACACTACCACGACCGGGCGATAGCGGAGGTGTTCGACGCGCTCGAAGAAGGCAGAGAGCCGACGCTGAGCGGCCGTCTCGGACTCAACACCGCGGAAATCCTGTTCGCGGGCTATGAGTCCGTCCGGCGTCGCGGGCGGGTCGACCTCCCGTTCGACGCCGACGACCATCCGTTCGAGGCGATGGTAGAATCCGGCGAGCTAGCGCCCGAACCGTCGAACGACTGACCTGAATCCCTCCGCTTTCGATTCGCTCTCGGGGGAGGCGTCCCCTCGGGCGACGTCGGCCCCTGATTCTACGGTATTCAGACGGGGTTACACTTCTACATCTGTAATGACCGTCCGATTCGCGCGTAAACCACCGCTACGGCCCCCTGCTCCGCACTTTTTATCCCTCTCACGGATGTAAGTCGAGTAATGACCACCGACGGACCGCAGTTCGAGTTCGAGTACAGTCCCGGCAAGATAGTCTGCGGCGAGGGGTGCGTCGCGGGCCTCGGCGACGAACTCACCCGACGGAACCTCTCGCGGGCGATGGTCGTCTCCGGTTCGACGGTCGGTTCGACGCCGGGCGTGATGGACCCCGTCCGCGACGGACTCGGCGATGCGCTGGTCGAACTGTTCGACGAGACGACGCCAGAGAAGTATCTGAAGACGGCCGTCGAGGGCGCACGGGTCGCACGCGTGCACGACGTGGACGTTCTCGTCGCCGTCGGCGGCGGCAGCAGTCTGGACACGGCGAAGACGATGAGCGCGCTGCTATCGCACGACGCGCCGCCGGCGGAGACGGCCGAGGCGGCAATCGAGGAGGGGACCGTCCCCGTCGCGCCGGACGGCGACCCGGCGCCCGTCGCGGCCGTCCCGACGACGCTCGCGGGCGCGGACCTCTCGGTCATCGCGGGCGTGAAACTCACGCTCGACCCCGGGGAAGCCCCCGACCGAGAGATTCCGAACGGGTCGGTGAGCGACTCCCGCCTGATGCCCGCGGCGCTCTTTTACGACCCCGACCTCTACCGGACGACGCCGGCGTCCGTCCTCGCGCCGTCGGCGATGAACGGCTTCAACAAGGGTGTGGAGATGCTGTACTCGCCGTACGCGACGCCCGTCACCGACGGGACGGCCGTCCGCGGCCTCCGACTCCTGCAGTCCGGTCTCGGGACCCTTCGGGACGACCCGATGGACGACGAGCGACTGCTCGAAACGCTCTCGGGCGTCGTGAACGTCCAGTACGGCATCTCGACGCCCGGGCGGTACAAGGCCTCCATCGTCCACGCCTTCGGACACGGGTTCTCCCACGACTACGACGCGCACCAAGGGACGGTCCACGGCATCGTGACGCCGCACGTCCTGCGGTACGTCTTCGACGAGGCGGACGCCCGTCGCGACCTGTTGGCGGAGGCGTTCGACGTCCGCACCGACGACAAGAGCGACGAGGAGGTGGCTGGCGCCGTCGTCGATGCCGTCGTCGGCGTCCGCGACGACCTCGAACTCCCCACCCGCCTGCGGGAGATGGACGGCCTCGAACGCGACCACCTCCCGAGCGTCGCCGAAGAGATTCGCGGGGACGGACTGATGGACGCCGCGCCCGAGGGTGTTGACCCGACGGTGGCGGAGATTACGGAGATTCTCGAAGCGGCGTGGTGAACGCCCCGGGTGGGCTCTCCACCGGGAGGACGCGACGATGGACGCGGGCGGCGACCGACGACGCGCGTCCGAACTATCGTTTCGGTTCGATAATTTCGAACGACTACGAGTACTCGATGTTCAGTTCGAGTTCGTTCGCCGCGCCGAGGAGGAAGTCCGGCAACTCCTCTTCGAACCACTCGCCTTTCAGTCGGTGCGACGGGCCGGAGACGCTCATCCCGCCGCCGACCTTCAGACACTCCACGACGTCGAACATCGTCCGAGCCGAACGGACGGTGTCTACCTCGCCCGCGTCGTCGGGTTCGCTCATGGCGAGAGGGAGGACTCGAACGAACTAAAGTGTGGTCGATAACGTCGAACGACGGCGAGGGCCGGGGAGCCGAACGCTCAACTGCCGAGGTGGTGGAGTAAGCTACCGTGCCATCTGAGTCGCCGGAGCGACGCCTGAGCGAGTTCGCCGCGGGGTTCGTCGCTCGCTGCCGCCGTCAGTCCGCGGCCGCGGTGACGTCCTCCGGCGGTTCGGTGAGGAGGACCCGGACGACGAACACGGCACCGACGAGTGCGAGTGCCGCGAGCATAAGCCAACTCCACCGGTAGCCGACGGCGTCCGAGAGGTAGCCGAACGCCGGCGGCGCGAACAGCGCACCCGAGGTGAGCGCCAACTGCCCGCCGCCCGTCGCTCCGCCCATCTCGTCCGCCGAGACGAGCGTCGCCATGCAGGAGTAGTAGACGCCGGTGAAGCCGAGGACGAAGAAACCGAGGACGACGAACGCCGCGGCGGCGAGCGTCGTCCCCTCGACGAAGGCCACGCCGACGAAAAGCGCCGCGCTCGCGAGCGACTGGACGAGCAGAATCGAGCCGATTCGGCGGCGGGGCTCCCCCGGAAGCGCGTCGCTCAACCACCCCGTGAGGACTCGCCCGGCGCTTCCGGACACCTGTAGCGCCGCGAGGACGATGCCGCCGAAGGCGACGGACGCGCCCACCGACTCGTCGATGTAGAGTATCGTGTACCCCGTGGTGGTGAAGAGACCCGCGCCGAGGCAGACGCCGGCGGCGGCGAGCGAGCGGTAGGGGCGGTTCCGAAGTAGCCTGCCGAAGTCGGGGTAACTCGCCTCTTCGGTGCTGTCGGACCCGCGGTAGACGAGCCAAAACGTCACCGCGACGGCGAGTCCGCTCACCGCGGCGGCGTAGAATCCTACCTCCCAGTACAACACGCCGGCGATACCGGTGACGAGAAGCGCGCTCGCCCCGCTTCCGGCGGTGACGCCGACCTGTTTCACCCCGACGGCGAGGTTCTGCCGCCCGGGCGGCGTGCTGTCGAAGATCGCCTTGTTCGTCCCGGGCATCGCCGTCCCGTAGAGCGACCCGAGCAGGAACGCGCTGACGAGCAACGCCGGGTACGACCACGCTCGGGCGACGAAAATCGACGCGAGGGAGAGTCCGAGCAAGCCGACGGTGAGCGTTCGGTGTTCGCCGAACCGGTCCGTGAGCGCTCCGAGTGGGAGCAGAAACACCGCGTACCCGAGCGTGAGCGACGTGACGACCAACCCGACGGCCGTTCCCGAAAGCCCGAACTGGTCGCGGAAGAACGGCGTCGCCGCGAACACCGCGTAGTAGCAGATGCTCGCGGCCAACTGCCAGACGAAGATTAGCGATACGACTCGGTAGATGCCCATTCCCGACGGGACACTTCTCGGGCAGACGCTAAAACCGTCGGGTTCCGGAACGGCCGTTCGGTTCTCCCGTCCGTCGGCTACCCGTCCTCTCCGGAATCGTCTCGGGGCAAACATAATTACCTGTACCACCTCAAATTAGGAGTCAGATGCGGAGATTAAAAACGCAATCTGGTATCTAGAAAATAAGGAAGTAGTGGCTATTGAAGATACGATATCAATGATACGCGCCCCGTATCTCGGCATACATCACCGAAGAGGAATTGGAGGAGAATCCTGCTGTATGAGTATATATGTAATCCTCTGCCGGCGTTACACCACCTACACGTACTTCTCGTTTCGTTCCGACTGCGGACTACCCTCTCTCCTCTCTACGCGTCGGCCGTCTCGCGGGATTACACCCGTATTCTTGTAACACACCAATTCTCTAGTTGAGCTGTGGATTTCCAGTCAGTCTGGTACTACCACCTGCCCGGCGTTCGGAGCGACCGCCGTTCGAATCCGGTGGGTCGAGCCTCCGACGTATCGGGGGTCGTCGGGCGAGGGAGAGACTGCTCCGAGACGAGGGAAAGAGCCGAGACGAGGGGGGCGCAACTGCTCGCACGCGGCCGTCCGAACGCGGATTACCCGTGTCCGAGGGCGTCTCGGGCGGTTCCGAAGTCCATGCACTGCTGGCCGGACTGCGGTTGCGTCTTTTCGAGCCACTGAACCTCCATCAGAGAGAGCCTGTAGTGGCACGTCGACGGTTCGATGCGGTTCCAGTAGATGTACCGAATCTCGGGGACGGAGTCTATCGCCTGTACCTCCTCGGCCCGGTCGTTCGTCTGCAGGTCGTCCATGGGAACCGGGCCGGGCGTCTCGACGGGCGAGAACACGAGCCCGAAACTCCCCAACAGGACGACGTTCACCACGAGAACGGCCGCGACTGCCCCGCCGAGATACCGTCGCCGACGGACGTCGTCGAGACGCGCGGCGACGACGCCGACGCCGATTGCGAGGAACGCTAAGGGCGGAATCAGGTCCGTGTACCCGCCGATTTCGAAGTCCACGAAGAGGATGATGAACCCGAACCACCCCGCGCCGGCGAGAATCCACCAGTCGTCGCGCCCGATGGGGTCGTTCCGGTCGGTCAGCACGTCCACCGCGACTCGGACGAGACCGGCCGCGCCGAGGAGGACGAGCGGCGATGCCCACTTGAAGTGGATGACGCCGCCGGCGAGACGGTTCAGAAGCGGCGTCGATTCGCTCACCGAAATCGGGACGAGGACGGTCTGTACCAGCATCTCCGACGTGGAGTCCCAGAGGAACACCACCGGCAACAGCATCGCGGCGGTGAACGCGACTCCGCCGGCGATAGTGCGGAGGAGGTTCCTTCGGTCGCCGTCCTTGAGGGCCATTCCGACGACGATACACGGGAAGATGATCGCCGCCTGCCAGTAGCCGACGCTGGCCGCGGCGGCCGCACCGCTGAGAGCAGGGTACCCGCGGGTGTACGCGTAAATCGCCAACAACCCCGCAAACACTAACGCGTACTTCGATTTGAAGCCGTAGGCGGGTCGAACCAGAAAGCCCGGCAGGAGGAACATCGAGAACCCGGCGAGCGACGCGGCGAATCGGTCGCGCGTGCTGTGCCAAACGAGAACGGCGACGAGTCCGACGATGCCGCAGGCGGTGACCATCATCAACAACACGTTCAGCAAGTGGAGGAGATACACGTCGCCCCCCGAGAGGAGGGCGAGGAGCCCGGTCGTCTCGTAGGAGAGCGGCGGTTTCACCTCCCACGCGTCCACGTACAGGCGGGCACCTCGCGTCAGGAACCACCCGATGTGTTGGAAGATTCCGGCGTCGGGCGTCATCGGCGGTCGAGCGCTTCCGAGCGTGATATCGAAGAAAAAGTACAGCTCTACGACCGCGGCGGTCAGAACGGGGAGGGCTAACCACTGGTCGACCGGAGCGAGAGCCGGTAACCACTCCAGACTTAGAGCGGCGTCCAATTGTTTCCTGCTCACGCCTCCCCGTACAGATTCGTTTGTATTAATAACGGATACTATAACCCGTAAACAGATACCTGAAATGACGATAATCTGTCGTTAACCGGTCGCGTACGCGACGACGAGAGCGTATCGCCCGTCGTGAACGTCTCGCGAACGCGACTGGGGTCGGAAGAGGGATGCTCGACACAACTCTGGTCGTTGGTAGTTCGCGCCCGATAAACGCGGGTTTGGCGACGCCCAACGGTGGCGTTCCGTCCCGGTTGACGGGACGAATTCGAATCAGCCGCGGCTTCGGCCCGGAATTTACCCCCGGACAGGTTAGGTCCCGCCGTGGTAATCGACATTCGCCGGTCGGACCAAAATCGCCATACTACCGCGCTCCGCAGCACGGTCCGTCGCATGAACGAAAGGCAATCGGGCCCGACAGACGACGGAGAGGCGTACGACTCTACGACGCGGCGACGACTGCTCAAAGGGACTCTCGGGACGGCGATGTCGGTCGCTTCTATTCCCGCTCTGAGCGGCGTTGCGGCGGCGCACTTCCCCGACAAACTCGATATCGATATCCAACCCGGAAACGAGGAGAACTTCATCGACGTGGACGACCACGAGTCGGTGTCTGTCGTCGTCCATCCCTCCGAGTTCCTCGACGGCGACGGCGAACGCAAGACGTTCGACCCCACCGACGAACCCGTCCGCTATCGGTTCGGGCCGCGATTCGCAGTACAGGACGGGGAGGGCGCACGGCCGAGAGACGAGGGAGAGGTCACCCGCGTCGAGAGCGACTCCGGCGACGACCACGAGGCGCTAGTCTTGCGTTTTCCGGTCGGCGAGGCGGGGTTCGACGGCGAGGAGGAGACCGGCTGGCTCTACTGGGAGCGCGACGACGGCGGAAAGCACGGCTACGCCGGATTCGATTCCGTTCGCGTCTACGGGACTCGGGCGTCGAACTCGAACTTGATCGAACTGCTCAAACGCGAGTTCGGCGCGGGAGACAACTGACGAACGGAACGACGCGTGCGGGGGTGGTTGTCGCAGTCGTCGCGACGAGGGAATACGGCCGCCTCAGGTGCTGATGGCTGGTGGGTGCCGCCGGCCACCGGAACCGGCCAGCCAGCCGCCGATTCTCCCGCCGATTACACCGACGAGTCCGGACAGTCCGAAGACCAACGCGGCGACGACGGCGACGAACCCGAGTGCGAGCGCGATGCCCACCGCGACGAACCACGTCGGACCGGCGAGTCCCGACGTGGCCGCGAGAACGTCGGCCAACACCAAGAGGACCGGAAGCCCGCCGACCAGTCCGGCTCGGAACCCGACGCCGCTACTCGTTCCGGTGTTTCGCTGAGCCAGATATCCGGCGAGCAGACCCCCGAACAGTACCGGGGACAGCGACAGTTCGGAACCGGTCTCCAAGTATCCGAGGGTCGTAAACGGAATCGAAGCCAGTCCCCCGAGGAGGGCGTACTTCCACGTGTCGCTTACTTCGAACGCGACGGGACCTATTTTGGGCATACGTGGTATTGTCGATAGAAATACATAATTCCTCCGTACGGCTCCATCGAATCCACGGAGGAAAGCGGGAGCGAAGCGAAACCGGATCCGGGCGTTTTTGCGACGGTCGTCCCCGTCATAGGCCCGATATTCGGAGTCGGCCTCGCGCGATACGGGATGACAATCCAGCACTTCTCGCCGAGCACGCTTCACCGACTGTTCGGTATAACGGGGATGCACTTCGAGACGGTCGGTCCCCGGGGCGGCGGTCTGTTCGGCCGCCGTCGCAGTGGGGGAGCCTCTCGGAAACGCAGAGGTACGTCCGTTTCGACTTATTATTTCACACGCGGGAGGCCGATACACTCGCCGACCCGCGATACAGTCCGTTTCTGCTTCGCCTCCGACGGTCTACCGGCCCCACTGGGAACCTCGACCTGCTCAGAGAAGTCCGAAAAACGGGAAATCGACTGTCGTTTTTGACCGGGACTCGTCCGTCGGGAACGCGTTGCCCCTCGAAGTAGGTGTCCTCTGAACCTATTCAGTTGGATTCTTATTCCTTCAATGACAATATATCGGTACCGTCAGATGTCCCTGAATCGGTCCCACGTCGCTACCCTCCTCCTCACCGTGTTCGCTCTCACGGCCCTCGGTGTAGCCGCGGGTACGCTACACTCCGCCCATCCGAACGATACACCAAAGTCCGGAAGTGGGGACGATCTAACTTCCGGAGGGAAGGGTACTGCGAAGGGCCAAATGCTGACCGGTGGTTCGGAGAGCGCCCACCTCGTCCTCCCGGAGGTGAACGTCGGAAACGATCTTCGAGACGAACAGACACGGTCCGGCGGCGTACTTCCCCGTCTCGTCCTCGGCGTCGTTCTGCTGTTCTTCGGCGCGGCACTCGTCCTGTGGCGTCTCACCAGCGACGAGTCGTCCGCAGACGTCGCGGTTGACGACGAGGCCGATTCCCTCGTCGAGGAACGGACGCCGCACACGCCGTCACCGGGCGCACGGAACGTACCGCCGACGAACGGCGTCTATCGCGCGTGGCAGGCTATGATTGCCGCCCTCGACGTCGACACGGTGGACAACAAGACGCCCGCTGAACTCGCCGAGGCCGCGGTCGAATCAGGATTTCCGGCGTCTCACGTCGCCGCTCTTACCGAGACGTTCCGCAACGTACGGTACGGCGGAACGACACCGACTACCGAGCACGAACAGCGCGCACGGGAAGCGCTCGAGGGGATTCGTCAGGTCGCTCCACGGGACAACTCGAATCAGTCCGACTCCCCGCCCGAACCATGAGCCGGATGCGTCGCTCCGTGCTGGCTCTCGGCCTCACGTCGAGCCTTCTCGGTATCCTGCTCATCGTACTGCCGTCACTCGGCGGTATCATCTCTCCGTCCGGAGCAGTCCGGACGGTACCGTTCGCCCTCATCGGAGTACTATCTCTCGTTTTCGCCGCTGGATACGCCCTCGCCGGCACTCGCTCGTCTGCAGAAGGCGGAGACGGGCACCGATCGGACGGCGTTGGACTTCCGACTCCGGAGAACCGGCCCCAGTATAGGGAGGTCGGAGCGACACTCGCGCGACGCCTCGATACGATCGAGTGGACCGATAGGCGTGAAGAGGAACCGACGAACCGTCTTCAGCTCCGTACCGAGCTCCGAGAAGCGGCGGTACGAGTGCTCTCGCGGACGGAAGACTGGACACGCACGGAAATCGAGACGCTGCTCGACGACGGGAGGTGGTCGGATGACGGCCGAGCGACGGCGTTCTTCTCCGACGACGTCGTGCCGACGCTCTCACTCCGCCAACAGCTCCGAATGCTGCGGCGGACCGAGCCCGTGTTCGCTCGGCGGGCGCGGCACGCAATCGCCGAAATCGCCGGCCGATCGGCCGCGATCGATGTCTCGTCCTCGCTTTCCGACTCGGCTCGACGAGCGCTCGACGACTCTCCGCCGGTCTCGGTCCGGCAGTACTGGCCTCCGGACGCCGACGAGTCGACTCGAGAGTTCCGAACCGGAGACACACGCGTCGTGACCGCAGCGGCGCTTGCGGCGGGCGGTCTCGGCGTCCTGACGCTTCGTCCGGCGCTCTTCCTCCTCGCCGTGTTCGGGATTACAGTTGCCGGATACGCCCGTGTCGCTTCTGCACCGACGGGAGCTATCGATGTCAGGCGAACGCTCAGCGACGACGAACCCGACCCGGGAGCGGAGGTAGAGGTGACCGTCGTCGTTCGAAACGTAAGCGACACGACGATTACGGACCTCCGGCTAATCGACGGTGTCCCCGCCGGACTCACCGTCGTCGAAGGGTCGCCACGCTTCAGTACTGCTCTTCGCCCCGGAAAGGAGGCGACGTTCACGTACTCGGTCGAGGCCGTTTACGGTGTCCACGCGTTCGACCCCGCACTCCTAATCACGCGCGACGTGACCGGAATATACAAACGCGAGACTCTCGTCGAAACCGCGGCCACGACGCTCTCCTGTCGGCTTCCAACTCACCCCGTAGACAACCCGCCTCGACGGCGAACGACGGTCCACGCCGGTCGGGCCCGGTCGACGGTCGCGGGGTCGGGCGTCGAGTTCCACTCGGTTCGTGACCACCGACCTGGCGACCCTCTCTCGCGAATCGACTGGAAGCGTAAAGCGAAGACCGGCGAACTCACCACGGTTGACTTCCACGAAACCCGTCTCGAGAACGTTCTCGTTCTCATCGATGCGCGCGCGGAGGCGTACGTTACGGCGTCACGTGACGGTGACGAGCCGATCATCCGGAAGGGCGTTACTGCCGGACACCACATCACGTCTCGACTGCTCGCGGAGAGCGTTCCGGTCGGGCTTATGGCACTCTCACCGCGTTCGTGTTGGCTGGCACCGAGCGTCGGTGACGCGCATCACCGTCGGATTCAGAACACGCTCGCGGGTCATCCGTCGTTCGGGTGGACCGCTCCCGACGGCGACTTTGATTCGACTGCGGCGCTCCGAGTGCTGTCTCAGCGCCTCTCTCTCGACACGCAGATTATCTTTATCTCGCCACTCTGCGATGATGCCGCGGCGGGCGTGGCGCGACGGCTCGATGCCTACGGCTACGCCGTCTCCGTGGTCAGCCCGGATCCGACGGCATCGGCCTCCTCGAAGCCGAGTTGCGACTGGGGCTATGCGGTACTCGAGCGGCGGTTTCGTCTCAGTAGTCTCCGGAACGCTCAGATTCCGGTCGTAGACTGGAACCCCACCGAGTCGTTCGCAGGGGTGATGCGCCGTGAAGTGTAGCGGTCGATGGGTCGCCTCCGAGACGCCGCCGACGTTGAGTAGCGCTATCGCGCTCGTGGCGACCCTGGGGGTGCTCTTCATCACAGCGGTCTCTGTCTACCCCCTCGGTGCGAGCATAACCGGCATCGTTCTCACTGCTGTCAGTCTCGTACGGGGGTCTACCCGTCTGTTCTCGCTCGGGGTCGGAGCGCTCTTCGGCGCGGTCCTTCTCGCAGGACTGCTCGGGACGGCCCCCGTGTTCCTTCTCGCCGCTTCGTTTCTCTTAGTCGTCGCGTGGAGCGTCGGACGTAACGGGTTCAGCATCGCCGCGGAACTCGGACGCGGAGTGTCGACATTCCGCATCGAGATCATTCGTGCGGTCAGTTGTATCGTCGTGTTCGCGGCCGGGTCGAGCGTCGGCTATGCTGTGTTCCTCGGTATGACTGGACGGCAGCCGGTTCTCGCACTCTTCGCGCTTCTCGTCGGCGTCGTGGCGTTACTCGTCGCGCTTCAGGGATGGACCCGATCGTAAACCTCGCCTACCGCTGGGTCTGTTCGACCTCGACGGTCGGAACTCATGTGAGGTCTTTCTCTCTGAAACTGAGGTATCCGAAGAGGAGTGAGACGAGCGACCACCCCACGAGGGAGAGCAGATCGAACCACGTTTTGGCGTGTAGTCGCTGTCGCTCACTCGGCGAGGGCTGTGGAATATATTCGTACCGCTCTGCAACAGTGGCAAAGACCGGTTCTACAATGCCACCGTACGCCGGATACGGGGTCAAACTCTTCACGAGACGCTCCGTAGACTGGGTGACCGACGTCCCCGTTGTATCGCCGATAGCACCGAGAAGTGTCTCCAAATTCATGTACGGCGCAACGCCGAGGACGAACGGGACGAGAACGAAGTAGGCGCCGAAGGAGGCGAGCATCGCTGCTGGCTGGCTGTCCACTGACGCGGAAATCGCCATGAAGATACTCGTGAACGTTACCAAGAAGAGCGCCGTCGATCCGGTGAAGAGAGCGAACCGCAGAACGTTCGGCGGCTTGGTAAACGCGACAGCGGAGATGACGTAGCCGAGCACGAGGCTGCCGACCGTTGCAGCGATCACGAAGCCACCTCGTGCCAAGACCTTCCCGGCGAAGTACTCGGCGCGGGTGTTCGGAAGCCCCATGGTGAACTTGATTCGGCCGCTGGTTCGGTCTCCGACGATTGCCTGATAGCACAGCGCAGCCACGAGAATCGGCTCGACGAGAATAACCGCTTTCTGAACGTCCCAGAGGGCACGAACCGGATACTCGTAGATGGAGCTCTCCGAGGCGAACGTGAAGGCGGTCAGCCCGAGGAACGCCGTCACGATACCGACAATCAAATACGACTTTGCGCCGTTTTTGAAATCGTCTCTGGCGACGGTGTAGACGCCCACGGTCATTCACCTCCGGCGTCGACGCCGGAACGGTCGTCGGTGTCGTGGTCTACGGTAGCATCGTCGCTCGTGAACGTCTCGAAGAGTGATTCCAGCGACGTATCTTCCGTTTCGAACTCCTGCACCGTCGTGAATCGGTCCAGTCGATTGAGGATTTGAATCTGCTCCGCTTCCGGCGTGCACGCCAGTCGGACAGTCGTCTCGGTCACTGTGACATCAGACACACCGGCGATATCACGGACCCGTGCCGCGTCTGGCGGCGATTCGACGGTTACCGTGATGACGTTCCCTCCCGTCTTTTCGCGAAGCGTATCGATATCGCCGACCGTCGCGAGCGATCCGTCTCGCATGATGCCGATTCGATCGCAGACCTTCTCTACCTGTTCGAGGTGATGCGAAGAGAAGAACACAGTCGTGCCTCGATCGGCCTCTTCGCGGACGATCTCACGGACGTGCTTGATGCCCGTTGGGTCGAGGCCGCTCGATGGCTCGTCCAAGATGAGGAGCTCCGGATTCCCGACGAGTGCGATTCCGAGTGTGAGCCGTTGGGCCATCCCCTTCGAATAGCCACCGACAGGGCGGTGGGCAGCGTCAGAGGCTAACCCAACACGCTCGAGAATCCTGTCTGGGTCGTCGCTGGCGCGCTTCGTCTCTATGGCCGAGACGATGTGGTGGCGTCCAGTCAGATTCTCGTAGAGATGATACCCCTCCGGAAGGAGCCCGATCCGGGAACGCACGGATTTCGATTCGGTGACGGCATCGCGTCCGAGGACGGTCGCTCGGCCAGCGGTCGGGGACGTGAATCCGAGCAGTACGTTGATCGTCGTCGATTTCCCCGCGCCGTTCGGCCCGAGGAAGCCGAACACCTCGCCTTCTTCCACGGTGAGGTCGAGATCGTTCACAGCGGTCACACCGCCGTATCGTTTGGTCAGTCGGTTGGTCGTGATCGCAGTCATCACCTCACCCCGAACGATCCTCAGATAATAAAGGGCCGAGACCGTTTGTATCGTATATCGCCAGTATATGGCTATATACGCCCGATATACGCATATTCGGCCCGCTACGGACGGGAGGAGTATATCCTCGACGTACGCCCTCAGCAACACGGTATTGCGATACAGCAATTCCCTCGTAACTCTAACGATCGGTGAATCTAATACCTGTACCGGCGGTATTCGAAACATGGCCGGTAACTCGGCGTCGTTGCTCACGAAGACACAACGGAACCGGATTCGAGACGACTTCGACGAACTCGTCGAGGAGAAGAAACGCCGTGACCAACAACGCATCCGCGAGCGGATCAGGTCCGGTCTCTTCGATTTTCACCTCCTCGCTGACTATCCGGATCGGCAGTTCGCGCTGACGTTCGACGAGACGCCCGACGATGAGTTGCGGACGGCGCTCGCAGACACCACTCTCGTCGTCGAACGACTCCGCGAACTCCACGGCATCGACCGGGCGGAAGTGATCGAGGAGGCCCGAACGCGCGCCGAAACAGTCTCGGATGCGACGACGGGAACCGAGACCCTGAGCCGAGTCGAGCTTCGAACCGCGGCCGAGATTCGACGCGAAACCGAAGCCGAGGTGAAGGAACGGGTTGGAACGGGACGCTGGGACACGCGCGCGGATAGATTGGCTAAACTGGGCGCGAGTGCGTTTATCCCGCTCGCACTCATCGGAATCTTCGACTGGTACGTCAGTGGAAACCTCTTAGGGGCAACCGCTCCCGTCTCGTCGTTGCTCATGGCTATTCTCGCCGTGAGCATGATCGGATGGTTGCTTATCGTGGCAGCACAGGCGTTGAAACACGACGTTCTTCCCGCCTTCAGGAAGTTAATGAGGAATCCCGAAGCGGCGGTGCGAGGAGCAGTTACGAACCTGTTCGAGGACCCTAAAGAGACGCTACGAGAGTCCTGGGAGGAACTGTAATCAGTGAAACGCGGCGTATCGAGCGCTATCCCGCGATCCCGGTGGACGTGTTTGAGACGTGTCCGTTCGAATCAGGCGGTGGAGAACCCAACTCGACACCCACCGCTCGTAGCGTCGCGGATTCTCTCTCCAGTTCCAGTCACCTTCCGACGAGTGACGGTCGAACCAATAGGTATTTTGTCACTGTCTCCGGTCCCTTGTTTGTGCAGTGGTCCCCGCTTGCGCGTCAAGAGTGTCGAACAGTCCTCTTCTCCAAGGGAACGTGGATACTGGCGCTACTCGTCGTCCTCTGGGGGTATCGCCCCACGTACGCCGGCTGGGAAGCTGTCGGCAGGAACATCACGATCGGGTACATCCAGATCGGTGCGAGCCTCTTCCTTCCGACCGGTGTCCTCCTCCTCTGCTATCAGTCGCTCATCGGCGAGCGAACCAGTGGGAGTATCAAGCTCCTCCTCGCGTTGCCGCTAACGCGGACGCACATAGTCTTCGGAAAGGCATTCGGACGGTTCCTCGGTATCGGCGCGGCTACCCTTCTCGCCGTGTTCGCTCTCGTAACCGCCGGATTCGTCGACCACGGTCCGTTCGCCATACTCCCCTTCCTCGCGACGCTTCTCGCGACGCTTCTCCTCGTCGCCGTCTTCGTCGTGCTCGGGATTCTGCTCTCGGCGGTCACACAGCGAACTGTGGCCGCCGCGAGTGCAATCGTGGCGTACTTCCTCGTTTCGATGTTCTGGAATCAGATCGTCTCGACGGTTTATTCGGCCGTGACTGGGACTCCAGTCGATCCGTACAGTCCCCCGGCGAACGGACCGTTGTTTTTCGCGCTCCGTCTCGCACCGACCGGCGCCTACAAAGCCGTGACGAACTGGATTCTCGGCGTCGGAAACTCCACGGAACTCTTTCAGATCGTCCAGATGAAACTCACGCCCGGAGTGGGCATCAACGCGTTCGTCGTCGAGTCGGCGTTCCAGGGAGCGCCGGTTCCGTGGTACCTCCATCCGGCGGTGGGTCTCGTTATACTGCTCGTCTGGCTGATTGTTCCACTCGGGGTCGCTCGTTTCGCGTTCGAACGGGGTGACGCGCTATGAGCGAGTCGGAGTTCGCAATCGAGACGGACGGGTTGACGAAGCAGTACGGGAGTACGCGTGCAGTCGACGGTCTCAGTCTCACCGTGGAGAGCGGAGAGACGTACGGCTTCCTCGGTCCGAACGGCGCGGGCAAATCGACGACGATCGGGCTCCTTCTCGACTACCTCCGTCTCACAGAAGGATCGGCGCGCGTTCTCGGTTGCGACCCGCGTGACGATTTAGTCGCAGTTCACGAACGGCTCGGCGTCCTCCCCGATCGGTTCGGTCTCTACGAGGGCCGGTCGGCTCGCCAACACGTGACGTTCGTCGCCGAAACCAAAGGACGAGACGACGACCCCGAGCGACTCCTCTCGCGGGTCGGACTCGCCGATTCGATGGAGATGCCCGTGGGGGAGTATTCGCGGGGGATGCAGCAGCGTCTCGCACTCGCGATGGCGCTCGTTGGCGAGCCGGAGCTGTTGATCCTCGACGAACCGTTCTCCGGCCTCGATCCCAACGGGGCACGCCGAGTGCGCAGGATCGTTCACGAGGAGAACGAGCGCGGTGCGACGGTTTTCTTCTCGTCGCACGTGCTCGGACAGGTCGAACTCGTCTGCGACCGCGTTGGCGTCCTCCACGGCGGTCGGTTAGTTGCGGAAGGAACCCTCGACGAGTTACGCGACCGAGCGGACCTGTCCGGTGATGCGTCGATGGAGGACATCTTCGTCGCACTGACCGACTCCGGCGTCGATCGGGGAGGTGAATTAGAGTGAAGCGTCGAGCCGTCCTCGCCACGGGCGCGCTATCTCTGGTAGGACTCGCAGGCTGCCTCGGCGATACGGAGTACCGCGTGACGGATGCGACCGTGGAGTCTTCCCCCGGTCCGCTTGCGCTGTCGGTACGCATCACTACTCCGGGGGCCGTCATCGAGCATCCGGCCGATCTGGAACTTACGCTCACGAACCAGGGCGAGCGACCGGTCCAGATCCGGAGCTACGGCGTTTGGCCGTTCGGTGCTCTCTCGCTCACTACTTCGTCCACATCGGACGAGAATCGGCTCGACGTCCATCTCTACTCGCCGGCCTACGAGGAAAGCGATTCCGTCGAGGTCGGGCCGGGTCGTGCGTCGATGCGGGTCGACGGCGAGCCACTGACTCGAACGCTCGACGCAGGTGCGTCTGCGACCACGCTGTATCACCTGTACGGAGACGATCTCTCACGTCCGGGAACCTACTACGTAGTACAGACGTTCGACGGGAACGAGTCGGAGTACTCCACCGGGAACGAGTGGACGACGTTCGACCCGCGCGTCGCTGTAACCATCGAAGAAGTGAGCCAACTCCCGCTGTAACGGTCGATCGATCCGTACGTACTCGATCCGGAGGGCGGTTGGCCTCCTCGTGCAGGTCGGATCGACTGGTGAGTACGACCGGTCACCCCTCGTCATCGCGAATGCTGTTCTGACGATGCTGAAGAAGCAGACAGAGGTTGGAGGGGCTCGTCTCTCGTTTGATGTCCTCCCGATGAGCGGCGGGTCTGCCCGGACACTCGCAGTTCAGCAGAAACATTAGTGTTTTTAGAATAAACCGCCATCGAGACGAGGAATCGAAGTGGTCATTCTTCCTCAGTTCGGTTCCTGCTACACATCAGAACTACTCTCTGCCAGGTGGAGTCTCATCTCTCCTCACTCGAAATAGACGAAGAGAGCGATAAACGGGACTGGTAAGAGAGTCCCTCCAACAACCGTAGCGAGGACGGAAACGAAACTTAGAGACCCTATACCAGATGTGAACAAGGGTGTAAGAAATAGATACGTTAGTATAATTCCGATCGGTGGGAGCAGGGCTATTATACACCCAGTGAGGATCGGATGGTTGAGTTCCTCCTTGCCGAAGAACCCGTTGATGGTAGATCTCAAATTATCTGACATGACCGCGAGTTCTGTCTGTTGGCATATTAGGTTTACTCGGGTCTCACGTCCACTCCTCTCCTCACCGCTCACACGCAATTGCGTCAAGGCAATCGATAGCGGATTTCTGCGCGGCGGCGGGCTTTCTCGAGTTAGTTCGTTAGACATCTCGTCGAGTACCTCGCGTTGCTCCGCGCCAGCGGTATCGGCACCGCTTCTCCTTACTCAACCCGCTGACTTCGAGAACGAACTCGACATTCAGCAGAGGTGCATATACATACGACTCCTCTACAAAAGTTACTTTCTGACTACGTTTGACCGTTGACTGTTCTCCAAAGAATCGCCGTGCAACCGCTCAATACGATTACCATCCCGATAGAAAACAGAACTACTCCGATGAGAATCGGAGGAAGCACGACTTCGGGCGACATCCGCCCAAATAGCACGGCTGGGTCAAATAGTACTGACAATGGTTGCCAGCTGATGCCGAGTATAATTCCACCACCAATTACTACGAAGTAGAGTTTGAGGTACTCGCTGCTGAGAGCCCGACGGAGGGAGTCGGTTGCGGAATAGGGAGCCATACGAATGGATCGAACTGACTGATTTAGATATTTCCGTTTTGGATGACAAATATAGATTCACCGCCTGACCGGTAGCGACTGGCAAAGAACAACGTATCTTTCGACAGAGCCGAAGTGTAAGGGATAGAGCGCAGGTTCTCTATCGGACTTGGCTAATTATCGACTATGGAAGCGTCCCGTCGTCCGCGTAGCAATTGAACCGGATGCGTACGGCCGCAATTTGGGCATCGTCCGGATCGACTAATGCGACCGTGTATTCGCCGTGAACTGGCGGGCGACCGAGAGGCACTGCGTACAGTTCGCCTTCTCCAGAACCAAACACCGAGTAGTCCTCGGAATCGACACCGCTCATATCACGATTGCTCAACAGCGGAACCGAGGAAACGAGGTTGCCGTCGCTGTCGCGTATCCTGATCGCGTGATAGGCGTCCTCAGAAACGGCTTGGGTCGAAACCAGTACTCCAAGAGCCACTCGTTCGTTACCTTCTATCGGTGCGACCCGGCGGAGATGTTGGGAATCGCCTCCCACTCCTCGACTGCCGCAACGAGCGATGGGGTCCTCGTTACCGAGACAGCCAGCAGTCATACCCACGCTACCGACTACTCCTGCGAGGAGTTCGCGTCTGGAGGGCATCGTTCGTGATATCAAATCGAGGTAGTTTAACGATGTGGATAGCGCCACGTACGCACCCCTAGTGGTCAGAGACTCCTTCTACGCTGTAAATAAGCCGCGCAGCAAATTCATCCTCCGAGGTTTGGTAAACGGCCGCCTCGATATTTTGTATAGCGCGATGTGGTTCATTATTGTGTTTCGGTGCGCGGAAAGCGTGATACCTGAGGCATGAGTCCGTAGAGGAGGTATCCGGAACGAGGAGTCCCACTTTCGCGTAGGGCGATAGAATCGAACGGGATGCCGGTGCTTTCGTTTCGGCCACTAAATCGGCGGCACAGACACCGATATACCTATTTCAACGCAGAAGCGCAGCAATTCGATCCTTCGTCGGATATCAGTTGCCGCCCACCGTCGAACTCCGTCGGAACCGGTTGACAGCCCACCGTCTGAACTCCAGTTCCGAGACCGATATTCGCGATGTTGGTTGACCCTCGTTGACGACGGGTCGGTTACAGCGCTGTGCGGACGCCTCAAGCTATAGCGGAGAGAAAAATGAGACCCCGGAGAGAGCCACTTCACGAATGCGATAGGAGTGCCACAACTAGAACCGAATCCGAGGCATTACACTCCTATTATCGTAATAGACGGCCTATCCGGAGTAACGAGACTGACGCTAACACGCCCTAATCGAACGTGACAGACATCGCTACCCTCCGTTTCCTTTCGCTCCGTGGCGATTCGTCCAATATAACTCACCAATTTCGTCCTTCGTCTCACTTTCACTCCGGTTACTGATTCAGAATTCTGATTGTAGCTGATATCTGG
Source organism: Halopelagius longus (assembly GCF_900100875.1). Lineage (NCBI taxonomy): Archaea > Methanobacteriati > Methanobacteriota > Halobacteria > Halobacteriales > Haloferacaceae > Halopelagius > Halopelagius longus. The sequence goes on from NZ_FNKQ01000005.1 coordinate 99,506, forward strand.
AATTCATCTCTTTCATCTATTGTGCTCCCTCGTTCACTTATACTAAATCCAATTCAGTATCTGCGAATACTATCGGAGTGTTAATACTGGAGAATTACGCAAATGACGTCGATAGATAATTACAATATGATCATTCAGTATCGCTGGACGAGAGGCTGCCAAAGTGAAACGGCTATTGGCTAATAAACGACGATTACGTGTAGGTGATGTTGAGTTCGATGACGTTGGCGACGCTCTGGAGTTTCGCGGGCAGTTCCTCCCGGAAGCGCTCGTCCTGAAACCGACTGGTCGGTCCGGAGACGCTGATCGCTCCTTCTACCTCGTCGTTGTTGTTGATTATCGGGACGGCTACGCAACGGAGTCCTTTGACGCGCGCCTCGTCGTCGAGCGCGTACCCGTTCTCGCGGACGCGCTCTAACTCCTCGAACAGTTCGTTTCGGTCCGTAATGGTTCGGTCGGTCGAGGCGGGCATCCCGTGACGGTCGAGTATCCGGTCCACCCGGTCGCGGGGGAGGTGGGCGAGTATCGCGTTTCCGAGGCCGGTGTTGTGGAGGTACACCCGTTGTCCGATGTAGGAGTCGGTCTTCACCGCGTCGACCCCGTGCGCTCGGTGGAGGTAGACGCCCATCCCGTGCTCTTCGACCAGCAGGTTCGCCAGTTCCCCCGTCTCCTCGGCGAGCGCCGTGACCTCCTCCTTTGCGATGTCGTATATCTGCTTCTTCCGCCGGGCGTGGCCCCCGAGGTCGAGGAGTCGGAGTCCGACCCGATAGGTGTTACCGGATTTCACGACGTATCCGTCCCGTTCGAGCGTACTGAGGTAGTTGTGGACGCTACTCTTCGAGAGGTCGACGGCGTCCGTCAACTCGGTCACCGTCGCCTCGTTTCGGCGCTTCAACTCTTCGAGAATTCTGAACGTCGTCCGCGCGGTTTTGACCTCGTTGGGGTTTTCCTGGTCGACCATGGGTGATTCTACCTGTCCGTTCATGATAAATCTATTCACACGCATACTGACCGTCGTCCAGTATAACTGGACGCTCGTCGGCACAACCGCTCTTCGGAGGCGAATCACTCCGGCGTGACGACGCTCTCCGACTCACCTCGCGGGGACATCGACCGTCTCCGTCCGGAACTCGCGGGCCCGACCCGGTACGGGCGCGTTTCTCGCCGAGGACACCGACGACAAACGACTCTCCGCGGCGAACGACCGAATCGACGCGGAAGAGATGGTGACGGGGTCGGCGGCGTTCACCGTTGCAGGCGAGGCGATGCCGCGGCGCGGACGAACTGTCCGACCCGTTCGTCCGAGCGCCGGGCGTCTACTCGCCGTCGTCCTGCTCGACGGCTTCGGTGACGAGTTCGCCGTCGTTGTCGACGTGAAGGAGGTACTGCCCCGACCCGTCGGGCGTCGTCAGGACGACGCCGTTTCCGTCTCCGGGGACGCGAACGTCGTCCTCGTCGACGACGAGGGAGGGGCCGTCGCCGGCGTGGAACGCGTACGACTGGGCCGTCTCGTGCCGTTCGACGCCGTCGTCGAACCAGCGCGTCGACCCGGACACCTCGTCGCCGACCGTCGGTTTCGGCCGGACGTTCTGCTGGTCCAGGTGGGTCACGTACTCGACGTCGGTGCCGTACTCCGCGTTGTAACAGTCGACGTTCTGGACGTAGACGCCGTCGTGCCTGTCCCCGGCGCCGTCTGTCACGTCGGCGACGTGGACGCCGCTGTGGTACTCCATCGCGTTGTGACGCTCGCGGACGTTCGAGATGGAGACCTTCCGGGTCGACGTGACCGAGTTCTCCAACTTGACGATGCTCTCGCTGACCGACTGGAGCGGGTGACCGCCGCACTGGATCGAGTCGAGGTTGATGGCGACGCCGCCGTCGATTCGGATGCTGTGCTCGCCGCCCCCGCCGCGCCAGTTGTAGATGTCGAGGTCGAAGGCGGGCCCGTACGGGACGTCCTCACTGCCGTGTTCTGCGAGGAACGCGTCGCGACAGCCCGTAACCTCCGTGTCGGTGACGGTGAGTTCGCTGCTCCCGTGGTAGTCCTTGAGGCGAATCCCGGCCGGAACGGTGTTGCGCCCCTCCAGATTCTGGAGGTACATCCGGGAGATGTGCATGTGGCCGATACCCTGGATATCCACGAAGGAGCGTTCGAGGTTCTCCTGCGCGTAGAACATCCCGCCGTTGAGCGTGATGTTCTCCGTCTTCTCGTCCGGGCCGATGACGAAGAAGCTCTCTATCGACTCGGTGGCGTAGATGAGCGTCCAGCCCATGTCGAAGACGAGTTTCCCCGTGTTCTTCCCGACGACGATGGGCGACTCGACGCGCCACGCCGGGAGTCCGTCGGCCGCGGCGGCGTCGTCCGGGTCGGGTGCCGGAATCACGATTCGGTGTCCGGGCTGTTGATTCGGGATGTCGTCGCCGTCCGGGAGTTCCGCGAAGACGTTTTCGAGTTTCTGATCGAGCGTCTCGCCGGGGTACTCGGTCACCACGTGGATGGACTCCGGCGTCCCGCCGCCGGCGTTCAGAACGCCCTCGTCCACCGAGAGGTTCTCCCCGGCGAAGTCGGATATCTCCGCGTCGTTCGCCGCCATCGAGAGCGCACCGAGGTTGCTCAACGCGTGTTCGCCGGCGTCGACGTCCGACTCCCACCGATACCACGGTTGATTGCCGCCGCCGTCGCCGCCGTCGTCGCCCTCTTCTGCCGTCGCGGACCCGGCCGCGAGTCCGCCCAACCCCGCGGCACCGAGGAGTGTCAGTGCGCCGCGTCGCGGAAGTCTGTAGTCGGATGACGATGCGTCGTCGGTCGTGTCGTTGTCGTTACTCATGGGACTATGCGCTGTAGTACCACAGCGCAATTGGAAATCTTATCTTCGATACTTATATTTTATGACCTACAGGTTTACCCGACCCTCCGAGCAGTAGTTTTATATTTAATCATAGTTCATGTACCGGTATGAGACGCGACAGCAACGATATCAGTCGATCTAATCGTACCGCCGACCGCCCCGTCTCACGGCGTCGGTTCGTCGCCGCCGCCGGTGCGACGGGCCTCGCGGTGGGTCTAGCCGGGTGTTCGTCCGGGGGCGGCTCAGAGAACGGGAACGGAGCGGGCGGAGGCGGTCGATCCGTGACAGAGGGCGATTTAGAGTACGACGGGTCCGACGTAACCGTCGAGTACAGTACCGCGCCGCTGTTCGGAAACGTCTCCGACATGATCCAGCAGACGCTGTACGACGTGGGTCTCCCCGAGAGCATCAACGTCGAGTTCTCGACGACCGTTTGGGGTGCCGACGACCTCCAAGCCCGCTACAACCAGATTCTCTCGGCGGGCCGCAAGACGCCGGACATGATGCTGACGAACTTCGCGTACACGCCCTTCTTCGCCCCGAGAGGCTGGTTGCTCGACCTCACGCAGGTGTTCGGCGAGGAGAAACTGAACGCACTCGAGAACGACTACTCGCAGGTGATGGTCGACTCGATGCGGTGGGACGGTGGGCTGTACGGCATCCCACAGTTCATCGACATTCCGACCATCCAGTACCGGAAAGACCTCGTCAAGGAAGCCGGGTACGACCCCGAAGGGGAGAACTGGGCGACCGAACCGCTCACGTGGGAGCGATTCGCCGAGGTGACGAAGGACACCCAAGAGCAAGCCGGCACCGACCACGGGTACACGACCGCGATGAACCAGCGAAACCTCGGGTCCATCTCGGGGTACGAGCATCTGGTGACGAACGGCGGCAACTACTTCGGCGACATGTCGAATCAGAACGGCCCCATCGGCGACCGCCCGGTCACCGTCGACGACGAGCGGACCATCCACACGCTGCGTCAGTTCCGGACGTTCCTCTACGGGAGCGACGACGACCACGCTCTCGACGGACTCGCCGGCGGAATCACGCCCTCCGAGGCGCTCGGGTGGGACACGAACCCGTCGATGGAGTCGTTCTCCGCGGGCGAGGCGGTCACGCACCGCAACTGGTCGTTCGCCATCGCGCAGTACGGGAGCGAAGAGAACTTCGGCGAGGACCTCGGCGTCATGCCGTTCCCCTACGGGATGACCGAAAAGAAGGCGCCGTACGAGGGCGCGGGCGGGTCGAACGCCAAACTCGGCGGCTGGCACCTCTCGATAAACCCGAACACCGAGCGACTGGCCGCGACCGTCGAAGTCATCAAAGCGATGACGACCGACGAGTTCTACCTCACGATATTCGAGGAGTTGGGTTCGACGCCGCCCAAACCGGGACTGTTCGAGTCTGACCGCGCACAGGAGATAGACGTCATGAGTCGGTATCTCGATACGCTCCAGTACCAGGCGAAAAACCAGTTCGCACCGCCGATCAACGCCGTCTGGGACGCCCAAAAGTCGGCCATCGGCCAAGAGTTCCACGCCTGCCTCAATCAGGAGAAGTCGCCCGAGGACGCCGTCGCGGCGGCGCAAGACCAAGTCAAGCAGATCGAACAGCAGGAGTCGTAACCCCGCCTCCCCGCCGTTCGCCGACTGCAACCGACTTCGGAAGGCGTTCGGCGAACCTGCGCGCGCCGAGTGGCCGTCTCCGTATCTCTCCGGCCGCCCCAATTGTTAAGGATAGTTTTATCAGTTTTGGCGCGATACGCATGGTATGGTTCGTGATAGCGATGCGGTCGAGACAGGTAGTCGAAGCGACGGTTCCTACGCTTCGCGTCGCCGATTCCTCTCGGCGGCCGCCTCAGCCGGGATCACCGTCGGTTTGGCCGGTTGTTCTAGCGGCGGCGGAAGCGGTCAGAGTAACGGCGAGAACACGGTTGCGCCGGAGGACGCGGAGTACGACGGGTCGGACGTGACCGTCGAGTACAGCACCGCGCCGCTGTTCGGAAATAGCAAGGAGACGCTCATGCAGACGCTGTACGACGTGGGGCTCCCCAAGAGCATCGACGTCAACTTCACCACGACCGTCTGGGGAGCGGACGACCTTCAGGACCGGTACAACCAGATACTCTCGGCCGGTCGGTCGACGCCGGACCTGATGTTGACCAACTTCGCCTACACCCCGTTCTTCGCGCCGCGAGAGTGGCTCCTCGATCTGAATCAGGTGCTGAGCGAGGAGAAACTCGGGGAACTCGACGACCACTCGCAGGTGATCGTCGATTCGATGACGTGGGACGGCGGACTGTACGGCTTCCCGCAGATAATGGGCATCCCGACGATCGTCTACCGGAAGGACCTCGTCGAGGAGGCCGGGTACGACCCCGAAGGGGAGAACTGGGCGACCGAACCGCTCACGTGGAAGCGATTCGCCGAGGTGACGAAGGATACCCAAGAGCAAGCCGGCACCGACCACGGGTACACGACCGCGATGAACCAGCGGAACGCAGGTAGCATCACCGGGTACGAACACCTGATGACGAACGGCGGCAACTACTTCGGAGACGTCTCGAACCAGGACGGTCCCATCGGCGACCGGCCGGTGACCCTCGACGACGGCCCCGTCATCGACACGCTCCGACAGTTACGCACGTTCATGTACGGGAACGAGGACGAACACAGCATCGACGGTCTGTCGGGAGGCATCCTGCCCTCCGAGTCGCTCGGGTGGGACACGAACCCCTCGCTGGAATCGTTCTCCGCGGGCGAAGCGATCATGCACCGCAACTGGACGTTCGCCATCGCGAAGTTCGGCGCCGAGGACGCCTTCGGCAAGGATATGGGAGTGATGCCGTACCCGTACGGCGTCTCCGAATCCGACGCGAAGTACAAGGGAACGGGCGGTTCGAACGCCAAGCTCGGCGGTTGGCACCTCTCGGTGAACCCGAACACGGAGAAGCTCGGAGCGACGCTGGAGGTCATCAAGGCGATGACGACCGACGAGTACTACCTCAAGGTGTTCGAGGTGACGGGCGAGGCGCCCCCCAAGCCCGGCCTCATCGAGGAGGCGACGAACGTCGACGTCATGAGCCGGTACCTCGATACGCTCAAGTATCAGGCGAAAAATCAGTTCGCACCGCCGATCAACGCCGTCTGGGACGCCCAAAAGTCGGCCATCGGCCAGGAGTTCCAGGCCTGCCTCAACCGGGAGAAGACGCCCGAAGACGCCGCGGCGGCGGCGCAAGACCAAGTCAAGCAGATCGAACAGCAGGAGTCATGAGTCCGTCATCGGGACCCGTCGGTGTCGCCACGTCGAAACGTTCAAGCCGCTGTGATAGGGATACGGTAACACACAGACTATGACGAACAAGATACAGCAGGTAGTATCGCCCATCTTTTACAAGATAGAGCAGTTGGAGGAGGACACGTACGGGTACCTCCTCATCGCACCGGTGTTCGTGACGCTCTCGGTGCTCGCGTTCTACCCGCTGGCCAGAACGCTGTTCTTCTCGCTCCACGACGACGACCTGACCGGGATCGACCCCGTCGGCGAGTTCGTCGCGGTCGAGAACTACGTCCAACTCCTCAACGGGGACCTGAACTCGATCCTGAGCTATCCGTTCATGGACCTGCAGAACCCGTTCTCCAGCGCGCTCTTCCTCACGGTGCTCATCACCGTCGTGAGCGTCGGAATCGGGACGCTGCTCGGACTCGGGATGGCGCTCATCCTCAACAAGGAGTTCCGCGGACGCGCGTACGCCCGTACCATCGTCATCCTCCCGTGGTCGGTTCCGATCGTAATCCAGGGGATGATGTTCTACCTCCTGTTCCAGCCGTCGATCAGTTTCTTCGTCGAACCCCTCGCGAACCTCGGGCTGTTCTCGGCGAACCCGCTGGTCAGCAGTCGGGACTCGACGATCATCGTCATCCTCATCGATATCTGGCGCAAAATTCCGTTCATCGCGCTCATCATCATGGCGGGATTGGCGAGCATCGACCGGAGCCTCTACGACGTGGCGAAGGTCGCGGGCGCGACGAAGTGGCAGCAGTTCCGGTACATCACCCTGCCGCTGGTCAAGCCGGTGCTGTTCATCGGGATGATCTTCTACACGATCAGTTCGATGAAGATCTACGGGATCGTCGAGGCGTCCGCGGGGTGCGGGACCGTCCCGACGCTCACGTGTCTCGTCGTCGCGACGTTCAGACAGCAGCGCTGGCCGACCGCGTCAGCCATCGCGTTCCTCACCGCGCTCCTCATCGGCGCGATCGTGATGCTGTACGTCCTCAGATTCAGGGAGTCGATGACGAATGAGTAAAAACGAGTACAGCGGTCTCGCCGGCCGCGCCGTCAAATACGCCGTGTACAACGCGGGCGACATCTACCGACTCGGCTTCTACGTCGGGTTGGCGTCGTTCATCATCATCACGCTGTTCCCGTTCTACTGGCTGTTCGTGCTGGCGATAACGCCGAGCGATCAGCTCTACCAGATGGGAGTCGTCCCGGAGAACTTCGACCCGAGCGTGTTCATCACCGTCTTCCAGCAGTACCCCCTGCACCACTACATCTTCAACAGCATCATCATCGCGTCCATCACGGTGGTCGTGTGCATCACGTTGGGGAGCCTGGCGGGGTACGCGTTCGGTCGCATCGACTTCCCCGGGAAGGGACCGTTACTACTCTTGCTGTTGGTCATCTCGTACTTCCCGGGCATCGCGTTCCTCATCCCGCTGTTCGAGCTGTTGACGGGGTCGCTCAGCGCCCTCGGATTCTCGACGCCGGACCTCTACAACACGCCGTGGGGGATGGTGTTCCCCTTCACGATGCTCAGCCTCCCCATCACCATCTTCATCCTCACGACGTTCTACAGTCAGATTCCCGACGGACTGGAGGACGCCGCGAGGGTGGAGGGGACGACGCGACTCGGAGCGCTGTTCCGCGTCATCATGCCGCTGTCGGCGCCCGGCGTCGTCACCGCCGCGATCATCGTGTTCATCGGCGTCTACCGCGAGTTCTTCTTCTCGTTCATCATGACGGACGGGTCGCCGGAGAACTGGGCGGTGCTGGTCTACGGCATCCTGAACTTCCAGCAGCAGTACACCACGCAGTACAACCTCATGGCCGCTGCGAGCCTCATGGGAGTGATCCCGATCGCAGTGCTCGTGATACTAGCGCAAGAACACATCGTCAGCGGACTCACCGCTGGCGGACTCAAGGAGTGATTACACATGGGAGACGTTAACCTAACAAACGTTCGCAAACAGTACGACGACGTCGTCGCAGTCGAGGGAATGGACCTGACAATCGAAGACGGAGAGTTCGTGACCCTCGTCGGACCGTCCGGGTGCGGCAAGTCGACGACCCTGGAGACCATCGCCGGACTGACCACCCCCACGAGCGGTACGATCGAGATAGACGGCGTCGACGTGACGCGCAAACCGCCGAAGGACCGGGACATCGCGATGGTGTTCCAGAACATCGCGCTGTTCCCGCACATGACCGTCTACGAGAACATCTCGTTCGGTCTCAGACTGCGCAACTACGACAAAGAGGAGATCGACCGGCGGGTGCAGGAGGCGGTCGAAATCGTCCAGTTGGAGGGGATGCTCGACCGGAGCCCGGACGAACTCTCCGGCGGACAACAGCAGCGCGTCGGTATCGCCCGCGCCATCGTGCGCGAACCCGAGGTGTTCCTGATGGACGAACCGCTGGCGAACCTCGACGCCAAGCTCCGAGTCTCGATGCGGACCGAGATCCAGCGACTCCAGAAGGAACTCGGCGTCACCTCCATCTACGTGACGCACGACCAGGAGGAGGCGATGACGATGTCCGACCGAATCGCCATCATCAACGACGGGGAACTCCAGCAGTGTTCGCCCCCGCTGGTCTGCTACAACCAGCCCGCGAACACCTTCGTCGCGCAGTTCATCGGGAGCCCGTCGATGAACATGTTCGACGGGCGCGTGTCCGGAAACTCCCTCGACGTCGGGGAGTTCGACGTCGGGTTCGACCCCGGGACCATCGGACTGCAGGACGGCGACTCCGTCACCGTCGGCGTCCGACCTGAGGACATCTACCTCGCGGAGGACGCCGGAGCCCTCGCGCACCCGAGTACGCCGGTCACGGTGAACGTCGACGTGCTCGAACCGGTCGGGGACCAAACGTACGCCTACCTGCTCATCGGGGAGGGTGACGACGCCAAAGAACTGCTCATGAGCGCCGCCCCCGACAAGACGCTCGAAGCGGGCGAGACCGTCGACGTCGTGTTCGCCCGCGACAACATCCACGTCTTCGAAGGGACGACGGGCGACGCCGTCGCTCACAGTCTCGTCGGATCGGCGACGTCCGGCGGCGAGACGACCGTCGGAGGTGAGGTCTGATGTTGACGACGGAGGGGATGCTCTACATCGTCGCGATGACCGCTCTGTTCGGCCTCTGGGCCTACGGCGCGGTGTCGCTGTACTTCGACCTTCGGTATCGCTTCCTGCCCAAACTGTACGCGTGGATCCGCAGCGACGAGGAGGACGACGACAAGCGGCGGCAGTTGGTGTAACTCACCCCCCATTCGCGCCGTTCGATCCGAGCGGTTCCGAGAGCTGGCTGTGTCGATTTCGTCCCTTTTCAGCGCCGAGCGCGACGAATTCGTTCAGTTCCGTCGACAGTTCCTAACTTATAATTCGCGGCAACGTGATAGATAATTGTGGCGTGTTATCACGCCTCAGTATACTATGACGAGAGAGATAGAATCCGACGGACGCGAAGAGGCGGGTATCGAATCGGACGGACTTCGACTCGGTCGCCGAGCGATGATGGCTGCGCTCGGGGTGGCCGGGTTCGGTGCGGTCGGGAGCGAACCGGCGCTCGCACGGCAGGAAGCGCAGGGCGGCGGGAACGCGAACCAACCCTGGCGAACGTGGGAGGGCGACGTCGACGCCGACGGCAACCGGCTGACGAATCTCCGCAGCGCGGACCCCGACCACCTCTACACCAGCGCACGTGAGGCGGACGTCGTCGTCTGGCGGGACTCCGAGGGCGTCTATCAGGCCGACGGGCCGGACGGAACCGTCGCCACCGAGGAGGAACTGATGGCCGCGGTGCAGGCCGCGGTGGACAGTCTGAGCGACGACCGGGAGACGGCCGAGCGAGTCCTCGTCGCGTCGGGCGGCGTGGTCGACGCGACGGACGAGGTCACCGGCGTCGACCTGCCGAGCCACACGACCGTCGACGTGGCCGGCGAAATCACGGTCGAAGGCGAGACCGACGACCTGTTCTCCGCGGTCGGCGCCGAGAACGTCGAGATTCCGCGGCTGACGGTGAAGGGGCCCGCGAGCAGAGCGGTGTTCGTGGACGACTGCTCGCGGGTCCGCCTCGGTCACCTCTGGATAGAGGGCGTCACGGTGCAGGGCGTTCGCATCCAGGGCGGGACGGAGGACGTACAGATAGACACCGCGTACGTCGCCGAGACGGGTCACCACGGCATCGAGACGTACGACGTCACGCGAATCCAGATCGGACAGGTCGTCGGCGTCGACCCGGGGAGTTCGGTCCTACTCCTCAACGAGACGTTCGACGCGACGGTCGGACAGGTCATCGGGAAGAACCCGACGTTCGACTACGCCACCTTCCGGTTGGCGAACGGGTGTCGGAACGTCACCTGCGGGCGCGTCGTCAGTCGGGGCGGCGTCCGCGGCGTATCGATAATCACGGGGACGCGCGACGTGACCGTCGGCGAGGTCCACGTCAACGGCGGCCGGAAGGCGGGGATACTGCTGGTGGACGTGCGGAACGTCAACATCCTCGGGGGCGTCATCAAAAACGTCGACGGCGCCGGCGTCAACATCTGGTCGATCGGTCTCCAGGGGACCACCTCGGAGATAAACGAGTCCATCTCGCTCGGCAACCTCCGCATCGTCGACGAACGCCCCGAAGAGGAGCGGAGTCAGACGCACGCCATCAGAGAGCGAGGGGCGTGCCTGCACAACCGGTTCCTCGACAACGACGTCCGCGGCGGCGGGACGGAGGAACTGATCGAGGTCGCCTCCGAGACGACTATCGTCGACAGAAACGTCGGCGGCGGCCTCGCCTCGGGGACCGTGACGCTCGACCCCGGCGCGTCGCCCGCCGGGCGCGTCGAGGGGGTGACGACGCATCGGGCGTCGTCGCTCTCCGTCCGCGCTCAACCCCTGGACGGACCCGACGCCGCGTTCGCCTGGGAAGAGTGGTTCGAGTGGACCGGATCGCAGTGGGATCTGGTGTTCGACTGGCGGACCGACCCCGGCGAGTCGGTGACGCTCGAGTACGTCGTCGACCGGCCGCAAGGGACGACCGACCGCGAGTTCGACAGAGATGAGATCTGGGAGGAGTCCGTCCCGGACGTCGAGTCGGGGACCTACCGCATCGTCGCGGCGCACAGCGGGAAGGTGATGGAGGTCGCCGACGGAGCCGAATCGATGGGCGCGAACGTACAGCAGGGGACCTGGAACGACGAACCCCACCAGAGATGGAAGGTAAGCGTCAGCGACCGCGAGGATACCGGCTGGCGGGTCTACGCCTCCGGTATCGCGGCCGAACACAGCGGACGGGGGCTCACCGTCTCGAACGGGGACGCCCGACAGGGCACCGGGCAGTCGTTCACGCTCGAACGCTACGAGAACGGCCACCAGATCAAGACCGACGACGGCCGACTGCAGGTCGAGGACGGTTCGACCGACGACGGCGCTAACGTCGTCGAAGGCGATTGGGAGGGGCGCGCGAACCAGATCTGGCTGTTCGAGGAGGTGTGAGCGGTCGCGGCGTGCGGTAGCGGCGCGGCCGGTCCGACGGAGACCCAAAGAAATATGCCGACTCCAGAGGACTCGTTTGGTATGGCCGACTTACCAGCGATAGGGCTCGGAACGTGGCAGAACACCGACCCGGACGCCTGTGCCGAGAGCGTCCGAACCGCGCTCGAGATGGGGTACCGTCACATCGACACCGCGCAGTACTACGGCAACGAGGAGGCCGTCGGCGAAGGTATCGCCGCGGCCGACGTGGACCGCGACGACGTGTTCGTCGCGACGAAGGTCCACGCCGAGAAGTTCGGCCTCGCGCACGACGAGGTCATCGAGGGTCTGGAGGTCAGCCTCGACCGTCTCGGCCTCGACTACCTCGACTTGCTGTACGTCCACTGGCCGGTCGGCAACTACGACGCGGCCGAGACGATGGCGGGGTTCGACGAACTCGTCGACCGCGGCCTCATCGACCACGTCGGCGTCAGCAACTTCAGCGTCGAACTGATCGAGGAGGCCGTCGACCACCTCGACGCGCCGCTTTTCGCCCACCAGGCCGAGACGCATCCGCTCCTCCCGCAGGAGGAACTCCGGGCGCACGCGAAAGAGCACGACTACTACCACGTCGCGTACTCGCCGCTGGCCCGCGGTAACGTGTTCGACATCGACGAGATCGTCGACATCGCCGAGGCGCACGACGCCAGTCCGGCGCAGGTGTCTCTCGCGTGGCTCCTCTCGAAGGAGAACGTCCGCGCCATCCCGAAGGCGTCGAGCGAGGAACACATCCGCGACAACTTCGGCGCGCTCGACCTCGACCTCGACGACGACGAGATCGAACGGATAGACGACCTGGATCAGTCCGAGCGCTTCGTCGAGCGCGAGGGCGCGCCGTGGCTGGACGAGTGACCGAGTGAAGAAGTAGAATCGAATCGAAGCAGGTGACCGGCCGCCCTCACCGTCGCGGCGCGGACGCCGACGAGGTCACCACGACGTGATCGAAATCTCGCGGAGCGGTTTGGCCAGCGGAACGTCGATGGTCGAAGAGGTGTAGTGCGAGAGGTAGAACCCGACGATGATTTCGAGCGAGCGAGCGGCGTCGACACCCGGCGAGTAGTTCTCGGCCTCGCCGTTCAGGAGGTCCTCGACGTGTCTCGCCGCGTTCGCGAACGAGCGCTTGTAGTCGTCCTCCCACGTCCACGCGCCGTCGACACCGGGAAGCGGTCGCTCGACGTGCTCGCCGTCCTCTAAGGCCCAGTAGCGCCACTCGCCGTCGTCGTTGTTCATGTACAGTTTCCCCTCGGTCCCGATGAAGTTGAACGTCATCGACGAGATGTCGCGGGGGATGGTGCAGTCGACGGTGACGAACGACCCGTCGTCCATGACGATGTGCCCGCCGCCCCCGGCGTCGACGACCTCCTCGTCGACGTCTAAGGCGTCGAGGGCCTCGTTCTCGCCCGTGATGTAGCCGCTCACCCGTTCCGCGCGCGCGTCTAACAGGTAGACGAGCGTATCGAGCACGTGCGTCGAGTTGCGCATCAGTTCCATGCGGTACTGGGTGCTCACGGATTTGACCTCGCCGAGCAGGTTCTCCTCGTGGATGAGGTTGTGAAGCCGCTGGAGTTTGTCGGTGAACCGGAACGAGTGGTTGACGACCAGTTCGGTGTCGGTCTCCTCGCAGGCCGCCACCATCTCCTCCGCGGCGCTGACCTGCGAGGCGATGGGCTTCTCACACCAGATGACGTCGGGCGCGGCGGCCGACCGCGCGGCGTCTATCGCGTGTTCGTGGTGGAGAAACGACGGCGTACAGATGGAGACCACGTCGAGGTCCTCCTCCGCGAGCATCGACTCGTGGCCGAGATACTGGCGCTCCGTGGGGATGTCCCACGCCTCGCCGAACGTCGCGAGGTTCTCCTCGTCGACGTCCGCGACGGCGACGAGTTCTATCTCGTCGGTGCTCGCGTACCCGCCGGCGTGGCTCGCGTCGATTTTCTCTTTTCCGATGGCCTCCTCGTCGTGCATGCCGAGGATACCCATCCCTGCGATACCGCCCGTACCGATGACGCCTGCTCGATATGTCATAGCTGTAGCTACCTCCGTCACCGGTCGCGGATGTCGCTGTAGCAGCCGGATACAGCATTCACAGCTACTGAAACGGTCCACCACCGGCTTTTTCGGATTGCCGTGATTGACCTAACAGTACCAGTCGTAATAAATCTTTGAATGGGGGCCGTCTCACCGCCTCGGTCCGCGTCGTACGTGCGGTCTCCGTACGGAACGACGCACTCCCGCGAGAATAGAACCGGACGCGAGAATGCGACGCCGGGACCCCACTCGGGACGGGCGGTGCGCCCGGAGAGTGACCCGAGAGGAGAGCGGTTATTCGCGGAGCGACGGGGCGGCGAACTGCCCGTCCTCGAACGCGATCGGTTCGGGTTCCTCGACGACGCGCAGGTCGTCGCGCGAACGAGCCTCCTCGACGAGCGCGGTCGAGGCGTACATGCGGTGCAGGTGCATCGTGTCGGCGGCGCGGATCACGCGCACAGTGTCGGGGTCGACGACGCCGATGGTCGAAAGCGCGGCGACCATCCCCGCGCGGTCCGACTCGACGACCGGCGGGAGTTTCACGCCGCGGATGGTGCTGGCGGTGAGCGCGTTGATGAGCGTCGTCGTCGCCTCCAGGTCGGCGGCGATGTCCTCGTGGACGACGTCGGCGGAACCCATCCCCATCGCGTTGCCGTGGGTCTTCTCCGTCAACGCGCGCGTGTAGATGCGCTTTATGTCAGGTTTCTCCGGGGCGGGTTCGTTGATGGAGAACGGCCGCCTGCCGATGACGTTCGTGTCCATACCCTGCCCGCTTATCTCCTTGCCCTGGCGGTCGAACACCACCAAGTCGAGTTCGTCGAACGGGAGTTTCGGCATGAGGTCGTACGCGAGTTCCAGCAGTTCCCGCTCCCGGTCGAGGAAGCCGCTCGGCGGCACCCCCTCGACGAGCGTCGTCTCGTCGTGTTGGTCCTCGACGATGGCGACGCCGCCGACGACGGGGAGTTCCGCCAACAACTGCTCCGTTATCTCCGGGATCATGTTCCGGAAACTCCAGTCGACGGCCCACTTGTGGGCGATCTGTGCGCCGCGCTGTTTGCCCATCCCGATGACGAGCATCTTCGAGAGACCGCTCTCGACGGAGCCGTCGAAGTCCGTGTGCGGCTTCACGCGGTTGATCGGGACGATGGCGTCGGCCTCGACGGCGTTGGCGTCGGCGACGACCGGCACGTCGCGGTCGGGCGTCCGCCCGACTTCGACGACGTCCATGCTCGACCGAATCTCGCAACCGATTCGCTCCTCGGTCACGCCGAGTTCGTTCAGCATCTCCCGTTGCCCCTCGCCGGTCGCGCCGCCGTGGCTTCCCATCGCCGGGAAGACGAACGGTTCGTAGCCCGCATCGGAGACGGCGGCGACGACGCCCGCGACGATGTCGGGGAGGTTGTGGATGCCGCGACTCCCGACGCCGAGCGCCACCGTGCCGCCGTCGGGGACGCCGGCAAAGGAGAGCGATTCGACGGCGTCCGCGGCGCGTTCGCCCACCTCGCCGGGCGGGATCGGATCCGTCTCCCACACCTGTTCGATGACTCCCATCTCGGGTAACTCCGGATGTCCGCACGCTTCGAGGATGACGTCCTCCGGAACAGAGAGATGGTTCGCCGGACTCTCACCGCTGTCGGAGCTCATGGCGAAATATTCGAAATGTTTCGACATAAACCTGTCCGTGAGCGCCACGCGCACGCGTCCGTCCCCTCGTCAGTCGAGTCGGAAGCCGAAATCGAGGGCATCGGCACGCTGACCGATACGGTCGTGAGCGAGTGGCGACGGAACTCACTCGGGGACGACGACCACGACGACGTCGTTGACGTTCGTACCGGTCGGCCCCGTGCGAATCGTCGCACCGGCGTCGGAGAGGTACGTCCCGGCGTCGTTCGCCGCGAGGTGCGCCCGCGCGTCCTCGGCGTCCGTCGCCGTCGAGTCGTCGGCGACCGCACCCGCGACGTCCGAACTTCCGTCCTCGCCGTCGGTGTCGACGGCGGCGACGACGTGCGGTTCGTCGAGTTCGAGCGCCGCCGAGAGGACGAGTTCCTGGTTCGGCCCGCCGCGTCCCCCCTCGCCCGCGACGCTGACGGTGCACTCGCCGCCGCCGAGGAGGACCGCCGGCGGTTCGACCGGATTTCCCGTCGCCGCGCACTCCTCGCCGACGGCGACTAGCGTCTTCGCCGCCTCGCGCGCCTCGCCCCGCAGACGCGAGGAGAGAAGCAACGGTTCGTAGCCAGCGTCGGCGGCGACCGACCGCGCGGCGTCCAAGGCGGTGGCGTTGCCTCCGACGACGTGGTTCTCGACGGCGTCGAACGCCGGGTCGTCCGCGAACGGCGTCTCGGCGGCGTCCCCGTCCGCGCCGGAAGCGAGGTAGCCCCGAACGGCCGCCGGCGGGTCGATATCGTACCGCTCGAAGACCGCGAGAGCGTCGTCGAACGTCGTCTCGTCGGGGACCGTCGGACCGCTTCCGATCACGGAGGGGTCGTCGCCGACCACGTCCGAGAGGAGGAGTCCGACGACCGTCGCGGGCGACGCCCGGCTTGCCAGTTGTCCCCCCTTGCTCGTCGAGAGGTGCTTTCTGACGGCGTTGATCTCGCCGATGGGGACGCCGCCTTCGAGCAGTCGCTCCGTCGTCTCTCGGAGGTCCGACACCGCGAGTTCGCCCGCGGGGGCCGTGAGAAGCGCGCTCGCCCCGCCGGTCAGCACGGACAGTACGAGCGTTCGCTCGTCGGCCGCGTCGACGAGTTCCAGCAGGTCAGCGGTCGCCGCCACGTTGCGCTCCGAGGGGAGGGGATGGTCTCCGACAGCGGAGCGGACCGTCTCCGCCTCGACCGGTTGTTTCGTGACGACGAGTCCGTCGGAGAGTCGGTCTCCGAGCATCGACTCGAGCGTCCGGGCGACGCCGCCGGCCGCCTTCCCGCCGCCGACGAGGAGAACCTCGTCGTACCGGGCGAGGTCGTAGTCGGTGCCGCGGACGGTGAGTACGTCCCCGTCGAGTCCGACGTTCGACCGGACGGCCGCCTCCGGTGCCGCCGCGTCGATAGCGGCTTCGATGCAGTCGAGCGCGAGTTCGTGGTCGCGACTACTCGCGAGGGCGTCTCGGTTGCGTATCACACGCTCTCTTCCACGCGCCCCGTTAAAAATCCGCTTCAGACGGACGTGCGGTCGCTCAGTCGAGGGCCGACGCGGCCATGAGATACCAGCCCTGTCCGTACGGCGTCACCGTCAGGGGTGCCTCCGGTCCGCCGGGCGGCCCCGCGATTCGCCTCACCGCCCCTTCGTCGTCGACGACGCGGGTGACCGCTTCGAGGGCGTCCGCCGCGGGCTGGCGGTACTCCGACTCGTCGAGAATCCCCTGTTCGATACCGCGGGCGAACGCGTACGCGAACATCAGCGTGCCGGACGACTCCAACGGCGTGTCGGTGTCGTCGACGAGGTTGTGCCAGAACCCGCTCCCGTCCTGCAGTGGGAGCAGCGTCTCGCAGTGGTCCGCGAACAGGTCGACGAGTTCGTCTCGGCGAGGGTGAGCGTCGGGCAGGCGTTCGAGGACGTCGACGGCCGCGGCGGCCGCCCACCCGTTCCCGCGCGCCCAGAACGTCCCCTGCGGGTAGTGGTCGGGCGTCTCGACCCAGATGTGGCGGAACAGTCCGGTTCGAGGGTCGCGGAGGTGGTCGGCGTGGACCAGTAACTGCTCGACCGCCTCGTCGTAGGCGTCCTCGTCGTCCGCCGCCGCGCCGTATCGACTGAAGAACGGACACATCATGTACACCGAGTCGATCCACAGCGACTTGATGCCCGCAACCTCGGGGTCGTGGTGCGGGATTCCCCCGTCTTCGGTTCGGTCGAACGAGCGGAGCGACTCGTACTCGCGGGCGGCCGCGTCGAGATACCGGTCGTCGCCCGTCCGTTCGTAGAAGTCGAGGACGCCGTGTCCGATAGCGGTGGTGTTGTTCGTGTTCATGCACTTCTTGACGGTCAACTCCCAACTCGCCTCGTACTCTCGGCCGTGGCTGAACACTTCGATGGGGTAGCTCGGACCGTAGCCGAGTTGGCCGTCGTCGTCCTGTGTCGCGACCGCTCTATCGACGAGCGATTTGGCCGCGCGAACGGATTCCTCGCTTCCCTCTGCGAGCAACCCGTTGATGGAGACGCCGGTGATCCACGACTGCCCGTCGACGTCAAGCGAGCGGAGATGCGATGCAACACGTTCAGCTGTTGATGCAGGGTCTGGTGACATCGGATCGGTATCCGACCTTTCACGCGGAGGGGAAAAAATCTATGCCATGAGGCCCGCGAATCACCGTTCCCCAGCGGCGAGATACTCGGTGCTCTCGAAGTAGAACCTCGCCTTCAGGACCGTCGGTGCTGCGGAACACCGGTTCGTGGACGCCTGTACGTCCCGTAGAGATGCTGTCTCGCCGCTTTCCCGGTCGAACCCGGAGATTCTCGGAGGTGACGACATACGGATACCGGTACAGCGTCGACCCGCCCAATCCCACTTGGGCTTACTTCATTAAGCCAAAGTGGATTGTTCGGAATGCGATTTCGTGGATACGTCCCATCTACTCGGTGAAATCGCTATTCTTCCGTCTCGTCCGGTACTAATATACCGTATTTCGCTATATCAAATTCAAGAGTGGAGAGACACGTCTTCGGAGATCGCGTATTTTCGAGTGAGACCTACTGAACAGCAAGACTCAGAAGAGACTAGCTGCTCGCCATTTGGCAGACAGGAAAACGGGACGGTAGTCTACCGAATCCCTGTCTGCTTCTTGAGCAGCGTCAGGATATCTCAGTACCACTCACCGAAACATTAATAGATAAAGCAGTCGGGTGAACAGGTAACGCTGGTGAAAAGAAGTGTATGACACGCTTGTTTTCGATTTAGATAGTACACTGTATCAGAGTCCGGAACTCATCGACTATAGAACTGAACTTACGATAGACTGGATAGCAGAGCAATCGAACCTCGACCAAAGATCACCCCAGTCGTTTTACCAGAATCTCTCCGACGAATTTCAGCATCCCTACGACGGGTTCACCTCTATCGGACTCACGATCGATGATTATTTTGAGAACGTCTCTTACGAGATAACGCCATCCGACTTTGTACAAAAGAACGAGGCTCTTGCCAAGATATTTTCGAGAGTAGAATCGGAGATTATTATAACCTCACTCGCCCCTCATTCCTATATTCGAGAAATGATAGATACGATCGGAGTTAGCGAACATGTCTCTGCGATCTACAACCCATATCAGGATGCGGATTCGCACAGTAAATATAGTATCTACAAACAGTTCTCCGATGGAGATGTTCTAGTGACTGGCGACTCATACGCAAGAGATATTCAACCAGCTATCGAGCTTGACTTCGATACCGTACATCTGGACCCGGACTGCTCAATTCACGAGTCTCATCCGTGTATAGACCGTATCGAAGAAATAGAAAGTTACATTCCAACATCCAATTCGTGAGTGAGAATACGGTCTTAGAGAAACGGTTTGGAATCATTCACGGTAGCAAGTGGTCATCATCTCATAGTCACTGATGCAGGGCATTCTAATCCCGTAGCTCGATCGGTCCATCGAAAACGACTTCCTTAGAAATTCTGACCGTCTGACAGAGTCGCCGCCGTCCTTGAAGCGGGCTCCGGTCTCGTTCGCGGGTACACTGCGACTACCATTGCGATGATGTTCGGGTACTAGCGCTAAGCGGCTTGCCCGGCGTAATCTACGCGATTGGCGTCACGGAAGGCGATAGCGATTGGTCGGTCTGTTCGGTTCGACGTCCTACCGGACGGCTAATTCAGCCTCGACCGCGGTGGAACCGAATCGCCCGACACGAACTCGCATCCCGAACATTATACTCACGCCACAGCAACCGTCTCTCATGGAAATCCGCGACGCGAGGCCATCCGATGCCGACGCCGTTCGAGCGACTCACTCCGATTCTATCGAAGGACTCGGAACCGAGGCGTACAGCGACAAACAGGTCGATGCATGGGCGGAGGGATGTGAATCCGCAGACTACACCCCGGCTATCGAGTCCGAGAAATCGGAGTTCGTCGTAGCCGAGGCTGACGGCAAAGTCGTGGCGTTCGGGTCTCTGAAACGTGCGCCTCCCGAGGGATACGAGGCGGACGTAGATGCAGAAGTTACGGGCGTCTACGTCCACCCGTCTGTCGCCCGGGACGGCGTCGGGACGCGTATCTACGAGGAACTCGAACGACGAGCGCGAGCGCGGGACGTGCGGACGCTCGGACTCTCGGCGTCCCTCAACGCGGTACCGTTCTACGAGAACTGCGGCTACGAACGAATCAGGGAGTACGCGCACGAGTTTTCGAGTCACGAATCGACGGGCGTGACCGGCGTCGTCGTCGAAATGAAGAAGGAACTCTAAATCTCCCCTCCGTACGCGCTACGCATCGCGTTTCCGTCACTCCCCGTCTGTTTTACGAGACAGGTTTCGTGCATTGGGACGTGTCAGTCACTTTCCTCACTGACCCCCGTTCGACCACGACGAGTACTCTCCCCGCTGTACGGCGAAAACGAGGCATACGGCTACGATTCCGGCGCAGACGAACATGAGCGAATCGAACAGTCTACTCCGAGCGAGAAGGCCGTTCGCCACGCCGAGTTCGACGCCGTATCCGACTGCCGCAGCGCCGAGTGCAGAACTGATACAATCAAATTCGGCTTCTCGAACGTAGTGCAGTACCGAGGTACCGACTGCACCGGCACCCAGTACCGCCACAATCGAAATCCAGACGAGAGCGGAATCGACCATCGATACGTACTCTGGAATAGCCGCCTGACCGACAAATACCTTCGGAGAGCGAGAAGAGACTTCTCTTCGAGTTCTCGACCACGCGGTAGATTGTCGAGCAGGAACGCGCCGAAAACTCGGCCATTCCACACCGTATAGGTGACGGAGCGGTGGAGATAGCACCGCCGCCCGATCGTCACGGAGGAGTAAACATCCTCGGGAGATACGTTACTTCGACCGAAGACCCCTCACAGAACCGCGGATAAAGCCGACGTTATCGAGGGGAATCTCTGACCGACGAGGCGCGCGCGGAGACGCCGAACGCTACTCGTGGAACTCGGCCAACTCCTCCGGATTCCCCTTCGAGTCCCAAATCTGCATCAGAACGTCGGCGAACACTTCGGTCCGTTCGGGGACGCCCGACTCCGTCTGTTCCATCGACGCGTCGGCGACGCGTTCGGCGTACCCTCCGCCGAACGGTAGCCCGTCTATCGCCTCGCGCACCTCGAACGTGAACGTCCGGTCGTCGTCCGTCTCGACCCACGGGGCCGACGCCGCGCGCTCGTCGTACTCGATAGTGTACGACTCGCCGCCGACGAGGTCGTACAAGTCCGAAAGCGACCCGAGGTCGAGGCGACGGTCCTCGCCGGAGAGGAACACCGATTCGTCCTCGACTCGAATGTGTGCCTGCTTCGACATACTCGAAGATACGACCGACGGTACAAGAACGTTTGCCGAAGATGCTCTCCGTGTGGGTGAGATTTGGAGGTCAAGCTACCGTCGCGAAGGCCACGAGACCTGACGAAGGTATCTCTGAGCCAAAGTATTATGTGGGTGCTACGCGTCGTTCCACCGAAGCATGCGAGAGAGCTACAAGCAGGTGAAAGATGCGATCAAAGGTGGAGTCATCCCGGCGACCGTCACCCCACTCACACCCGACCTCGAAGTCGCGGAAGACGACCTCTACGGGCACATCCGTAACCTCACCTCGACGGACGGTATCGTCGCCACCGTCGCGAATGCCCACTCGGGCGAGTGTAAGATGTCTCCGCCGGAGGACAAGGAGCGAGTCATCGAAATCCATCAGGAGGCCTCCGAGGACGCGATGGTGTTCTCGGGCATCCACGGCGAGAGCACCGCTATGGCCGTCGAAGAGGCGAGGCGGGCCGAAGCGGCCGGCGCCGACGCCCTCATGCCCGTCCCCATCGACGTCTACAGCCACGGCGACCCCGACATAATCGTCGAGTACTACAGCGACATCGCCGACGCCGTGGACATCCCGCTCATCGCCTTCCAGTTCGGCAACTTCGGCGACATCGCCCAACCGGTCAGCGCCTACGTCGAACTCTGCAAGCTAGACGGCGTCGTCGCCCTCAAGAACGCCACCTTCGACGTCACTCGCTACGAGGAGACCGTCCGCGCCCTCGAACCCTACCGCGACGAGTTCACCCTCATGACCGGCGAGGACGTGTTCCTCTATCACTCCTACCTCCTCGGGGCCGAAACCGCCCTCATCTCCTACGCCAACCTCGTCCCCGACATGCACGTCGAGAAACTCCGCGCCGTCCGGGAAGGCGACATAGAACGCGCGAGGGAACTCCGCTCCGAGATGCTCCCGCTGACGAACTTCCTGTTCGGAGAACCCGTCGGCCGCAACCGCAACCGCATCAAAGCCGCCCTCCAGATGCAGGGCGTCTTCGAACACGACACCGTCCGTCCGCCCGCCCAGACTCTCGACCCGGAGGAACGCGACCGTCTCCGCGAAATCCTCCAGGACATGGACCGCCTGTAAGCGCCGAGAGACGCCGCCGGCAACCGGCGTCTCCGCTCTTCTCGACCGTTCGACTGCGCTCTCCGTCCGAGCGTCGGCCGAATCTCCGACCCGCACCGGCGTTCGAGCAACGCTTCGAGATGCTTCGTTTCGTGCCGGAACGCCCCCCTCGCCGCCTTTCCGGTTCGGAGACGACGTTTCGACGCTCCTTTTCCGTTCCCGTCTCGGGAACTCACTTCGTTCGTCCGTTTCAGCGACCGAGCGGGCCAAAAACGACCGCTCACTCGACGAATCGAACGCTCGGAGGTACGGCCCGAAAAGAGGTGTCGAACGCGCGTTACAGTCCTAACGGCGTAACGGATATCGAGTCACGGTCACAGAGAGAGAAAATTTCCAACTGGCGGGGACGAAAGCAGATTCGTAGTTCCCGACAGAGGAACGTTTTTGGCCCGGAAGAAGGGTCGATTCCGGAGGAGATCCTCGACTCGCCACCGTCGGGTCGGCGTCAGAACGGACGAACGGGGTCTCTCACTACAGGTCTGCGTGGGTTCCGTTCCCGTGTGCGGAACGAACGCCGTCGCCTCCTCGAACGAGTCACAGGTCTCCGAGACCGTTCGATACGTCCGCCGAGGCGGCTATCGGGCGGAAACTCCGCCGGTTCTTATCGGGTGGCGTCCCAGGGCGGAGCGTAACTCGGGTCGTTCGCGAAGCGGTCCAACTCCGCCGTCACGGAGATTCGACGCCCGCTGGGGAGGTACACCCGCATCGCGTTCGACTCGTCGGATCCGTCGGCACTTCCCGCGTTCGGGGCGCTCTCCGCGTCTTCGATGCGCCGGCGGTCGCAGTCGGTTTCGACCGACGCGAATCGGTGTTCGCCGTACGCGCCCGCCTGTACGACCACCTCCTCGTTCGTCCCCCCCGCGTTGACGAGGGTCAGTTCGACTCCGTCCCGCGATACGTCCTCCACGAGTGCGGCGACGCCCTCGGGGAGTCCCGGCCGTTCTCTGCGGGCGTCGAAGTGCCGAACCTGCGCCATGACGAGGCCGCCGTAGTAGACGGGTTGCGGCGCACCCATCGTTAGTTGGAGGAACGCCTTGTGGAAGACGGGGTTCCGGTCGCGGAGGTAGTCCTCGTCGACCGTCGTGGGTTCGTTCCCTTCCGCCTCCATGAGGTCCAGTCGCTCGTGGACGTGTTCGCGGGTCGCTTCGAGAATCCGGTCGGGGTAGTCGGGGAACTCGCCGTCGAGGTACGCCAGCCACGCGTACTCGTGGCCGTCGCCGTGCTTCGTGGAGGCACGGGGGTCGACCCGCTTCCAGTCGCGCTTCCCCCAGTCGCGGAGTCGGCGGACCCGCGCTCTGTCCTCGTCGCTCATGGACATGTACCAGAGGTGGACGGCGTAGGGGTCGTCCCTGTGCGGCCGAAACTCGTACCAGCCGTCGCGCCAGAGAACTTCGCCGTCGTCCTCCGTGAGGACGCCCGAGGCGGCGTAGTGGTAGTCGCCCTCGCCGCCGTACTTGTGCGGGATGTAGAGCGTGCTGTGGACGTCGTCCTCGCTCACCTCGATTCCGTTCTCCACGAGGACGTCCAGTTGCGACCGGGGGAACTCGAGGTACTCCCGGTCGCCCTCCAGCAGAACCGCGTTCTCGGCGGCGACGGTGGGGCCGATACCGACGTAGTGCCACCCGCCCCACGACCACCCGTAGTAGCCGCCGTACCACGACCCGTCGGTGTACTCGCCTATCTCGCCGGACCGGCCGACGTTGTCGGGGATTATCCCGCCGTTCTCCGCCGTTCGCTCCCGCCACGCCGCGAGGTAGTCCGTGACCCACTCCCGGTACCTGTCGTCGCCGGTGTGGAGGTAGGCGTTCGTCATCAGACTGGTGACGTTGAGGTTGAGCGGGATGTCCCCCTTCGCGCACCGGTCGTTCAACACCTCGAACAGTCGCTCCTCGTTGTCCGGGTCCAGAAGGTCCGCCGCCTCGTCGAACTCCAGGTCCCGCCACGGAAGTCCGTGTCGCGCCCACCGATAGTCCGCGCCGTACGGGTGGTGCTCGTACGCGGAGAAATCGCAGTAGTCGGGGCCCATGCTTCCGTTCATCGGGCCGCGAACGAGTCGCTTCTCGCCGTCGTAGTTGTTCGTATCGGACTCCTCGAAATAGAGGCCCGCGAACCGTTCGGCCCGGTCTACGACCGTCTCGTCGTCGGGGGCGGCCAGACCCATGTTGTACGTGTAGAGGTTCCCCTCGCCCATGTGGAACCAGTCTCGGCACTGCTCGAACTCGTCTACGACCATCGGGTGACCGAACGGCGTACTCGTCTCCGCGCCGCGTTCGAGTGCCGCCTCGTACAGGCGTCGGGCGTGGTCGAGGAGTCGTTCGTCGCCGCCCATCGCGTACAGCAACGGCCAGTTGTAGAACCCCTCGACGACGTCGTCGAAGCCGTCGACGCCGACGTGGTCCTTCGGCGGCCAGAACGGTTCGTACTCGGGACCGGTGTAGTCCGCGACGAACCGGTCTGCGACGTCCGCCATCAGGTCGAACAACTCCCGTTGTCGGCGCGCCCACGACGGTACGCTCGACGCGTCGACGGTCGCTTCTACTTCGAACATGCTCTCGTCGGTGCAGTTCGGTCCGCTGTCTCGGTCGGTATCATTGGGTGGCGGTCAGTTTCCGCGCTCGTTCGGGTGCGGCAGTCGTTCCGGCGTCGCCCTCGTCGCTCCGCGTCAGGCGATGACACGTTCGATGTCGTCGTCGAGTTGCTCGTAGAGTTCCTCGGCGCGGCGTTCGTCCGCGGGCGAGAGCGGTTCGATGGGGTCGCGAACGTCGCCGCCGTGGAGGCCGGCGAGTTCGAGTCCCTTCTTCACGGCGGAGACGCTTATCGCGCCCTCGATGGTGTTGTTCTCCCCGGTTTCGTCGCGGAAGTTCTGATAGGGGAGGCTGATGTTGCGGATTCGGCGGGCGCGCTCCCACTCCCCCGATTCGAGGGCGTCGTACAGTTCGAGTCCGACCTCCGGCCGGAAGTTGCTGACGCCGGCGGAGAACCCCTCGATACCCTCGTTCCAAAACGAGACGGCGAACGGTTCCGCGAGGCCGTTCATCCACACCACGTCGTCGGGGGAGGAACTGGTCGCCGCGCCGAGTTTCACCGCGTCCTCGATGGCGTACTTGACGCCGACGACGCCGTCGACGTCCGCGAGGTTGCGGAGGTACGAGACGGACGGGTCGAACCCCTTGACGTACGGGACGAGGGGCGTCTCCGTCGCGGCGTCGAGTTTCTCGTAGTAGCGGATGAGTCCGCGTTCGTGGATGTAGGTGTGGTCCGGCGGCATCACCATCATCGCGTCCACGCCGATTCTGTCGTACGCTCGGATAAGCTCCTGTGCGTCCGGCGTGCTCCCGCCGACGCCGGCGAGGACGCAGGCGTCCGAGGGAAGCGCGTCGACGGCCGTCTCCGTCACGTCTACCCGCTCGGTCTGAGAGAGCGAGTGGTACTCGCTGATGTTCGCGGACGCGAGGAACGTCCGGATTCCGGCGTCGTAAAGCGCGTTCGCGTTCGCTTCCAATTTAGGGTGTTCGACGAGGAGTTCGTCATCGAACGGGGTGAGGAGTCCGGCAGCGACGCCACGCAGGTGCTGACGCACACCGCTCTTGGAAAGTGGCATATCCGATACAGCGAGTGCTCGAACATAAAATCTTTGGAGGGGGAGACGAAGTCGGCCGGTTTCGGGCGCGTCGGGTCGCTGACGGCGACGCCGCGACGGAAAGTGGGAGGAGAACCGGAGCGAGAGAATCGGCGGCGAGCGACTCGGCGCGGCAAAACAGTTATTGGTCGGATTTCTGTATGAGTAACCGTTCCCATGGAGAGCCAGACTGAATCTTCCCCCGTTACAGTCGGACTCGTCGGCCTCGGAAGCCTCGGACGGAGACTCGGCCGCCAGTTCGTCGAACTGCCCCGCTCGGACCTCGTCGCGCTTTCGGACGTCGACGGCGACAGTCTCGCGGCCGCCGGACGCGAACTCGACGTCCCGGAGTCCGCTCGGTACGAATCGTACGAGAAGATGCTCGACTCGGAGGCGTTGGACGCGGTGGCGATAGCGACGCCCAACGGACTCCACTACGAGCAGACGACGGCCGCACTCGACCGCGACCTGCACGTGCTCTGTGAGAAACCGCTCGCGACGAGCGTCGAGGACGGGTACGAGGTCATGCAGCGGTCGGAGTCGAGCGACCGGACGGTGATGGTGGGCTACCAGCGGCATCTGAATCCGGCGTACGTACTCGCCCGGAAGCGGTGGGCGTTGGGCGACCGGGAACCGAGGTTCGTCACCGGGGAGATAACGCACGACTGGCGGTCGTGCTACGAGGAGATGGACGGCTGGCGGATGGACCCCCACCTGAGCGGCGGCGGTCACCTCCTGAACGTCGGGACGCACATCGTCGATGCGATTCTGTGGACGACGGGACTCTCCCCGACGCACGTCTACGCGTCCGTCGATTTCCACGACGACGAGCAGGTGTTCGACCGGCAGTCCTCCACCACCGTCGAGTTCGAGGAGGACGCGGTGGCGAACGTCTCCGACACCGGCGTCGTCGCCCGAACCCGCGAACACGTCCACGTCTGGGACGAAGAGGGGGCGGTCTACCTCGAAGGCCGGGAGTGGGACGACCGAACCGGCTACGTCATCGACGCCGAGGGGACCGAAAAGAGCCCGTACCACGGCTACGACCGCCGACTGAGCAAGGGCACCGCGTTCCTCGACGCGATAGAGACGGGCGAGGTTCCGCCGGCCACCGCCCGCGACGGACTCAAAGCGCTGGTCGTCACGATGGCCGCCTACGAGTCGGGGCGTCGGAACGAACGCGTCGCCCTCGACGAACTCTACCCCGCGGCCGCCGATATCTTCGAGTGAGGCGACCGACGCGCCTCGTCGTACCGTACTTCTACCGCCGACAGTGATTTATCGGCGGCTCGCAACGTTCGTGCCGAACGATGGTCGACCACCAGTTCGACTACGGCGAGTGGACGGGCCACGTCTCCGAGAGCACCACGCAGGTGTGTACGTACGGCGGCGAGACCGGGATAACGTTCACCGCGTGGCAGAAGACGTTCCGCGACGAGTTGCGCGAGGTCCTCGGATTCCCGGTGATACGCGACAACGGGGCGACGGACCTCGACCCGCGACGACGGGAGACGCGGGATGTGGAGGCGGGAGCGGGCCAGAACTACGAGCGACAGACGTGGAGCGTCGAGACGGAACGCGGGTTCCGCGTGCCGTTCCACCTGCTCCTTCCGAGTTCGGCGGACCCGCCGTACCCCGTCGTTCTCGCCCTCCACGGCCACGCCGAGAGCGGAAAGGACCTCGCCGCCGGCGTCGTCGAGAGCGACGCCGACCGGCGGCGCGTCTCCGAGGAGCGACGCGACATCGCGCGGCAGGCGGTCGAACGCGGGTTCGCGGCGCTTGCACCCGACATGCGCGCGTTCGGGGAGTTGGCTCGGGGGAGAGAGGAAGGCGAAGAGGGAAGCGGTTCGACGGACGGGGGACGGGCGTGCACCCGGTGGCAGAAGACCGCACAACTGGTCGGGCGGTCGTTGGTCGGAGAGCGAGTCTGGGACGCGCTCAGGCTCGTCGAGTTCGTCGAACGCCGCCCCGAACTCGACGACGACCGAATCGCGGTCACCGGTCACTCCGGAGGCGGGATGGTCGCGCTGTTTTCGGCCGCACTCGACGAACGGCTCTCTCCGGCCGCCCCCTGCGCGTCCGTCTGTTCGTTCGACCACTCCATCGTTCCGATAGACCACTGTCTCTGTAACTACGTCCCCGGCGTTCGGCGACTCGGCGAAATCGGGGACGTTGCCGGCCTCGTCGCACCGCGACCCCTCTGTGTCGTCGCGGGCGACGACGACCCCATCTTTCCGGAAGCCGGGACGAGACGCGCGTTCGACCGCATCCGCGAAATCTATCGGGGCGCGGGGGCCGAAGAGCAGTGCAGTCTGTTCGTCGGCGAGGGCGGTCACCGATTCTACGGAGCCGGCGTCTGGCCGTTCGTCGAACGGAACCTCTGAGCGTCTCGTCCGATGCCCGAGTAGTCGAGTCCGACGTACCACCTGCGAGCCCGAACCGTTTACTCGCATCTCGATATCTCGCCGCACTAGACCTGTTTTAGTTATATTAATCGTTATGTATATGTAGCGATGGCGTGTATTTTCCGCTGCATGTCGGAAGACAGCACACGGCACGGTACAGAGAGCGATAGCGCAGAGCGAACTATCAGTCGACGAAGCGCACTCGCACTGACGGGCGGCATCGTCGTAGGGTCGGCGCTTTCCGGTACCGCGGCCGCCGCCTCGAATCAGACGGTCGTAACGCCCGACGAACCCCTCGGCGCGGAGTCGCCCGGTTCGGCGGTGAATCCGGTAGACGGGTTCGCCGACACGGACTGGACCGCCGGGACCGACCTGTCGGTGGTGAAAGTGACGAACCTCGACGCCACCGGCGAGGGGTCGTTCAAGCATGCGATGGAACGCGACGTCGACGGCGACGGGCGCGTCGTCGTCTTCGAAGTCGGCGGCGTCATCGACCTCTCGGAGGCGAACGGGGAACTCGACCCCGAAGCGAGCAACATGTTCGTCGCGGGGCAGACCGCGCCGGGTCCGGGAATCACGCTGATAAAGGGAACCATGGAAATCGACGGCGAGAATATCGTCGTCCAGCACATCAGGTCGCGGGCCGGGACGCAGACGGCCCCGGGTGCGAGCGGTGAGGGAGACGCCGCCGACTCGATAACCATCGCCGACGAGGCGAAGAACGTCATCGTGGACCACTGCACCGCCACGTGGGGGACGGACGAGAACCTCTCCTGCGGCGACACCGCCTCGGATATCACCTTCAGCAACAATCTCGTCGCCCACGGCCTCGCGGCGCCGACTCTCCACCCGGACGGCGACGAACACTCGAACGGAAGCCTCGTCGGCCACGACACCGAGGGGATGGCCATCCTCGGAAACCTCTACGCCCACAACAACGACCGGAACCCGCGTCTGAAAGGCGGCACTCGGAGCATCGTCGCGAACAACGTCGTGTACAACTACGACACGGCCGTTCGACTGGGCGACGACGCCGAGTCCAACGCGGGCGAGGAGTACCCGACGCAGGTCAGTCTCGTCCGCAACGTCTACCGGCCGGGCGACAACACCCCCCTCGACGACCCGGTCGTCGGTCTCAATCAGGAGGACGACGTCCTGAAGGCGCTCGTGTACTTGGAGGAGAACGTGACGCAGGGGTCCGTCGAGATGCTCTCCGAGAGCCCGGACGAACGACTCGTCGTCGCCGACGAACCGCCCGTCCTGCCGTCGGGGTTCGACGCGCCGAAGGGGACGTTCGGCAACGTTCTGAACGCCGCCAGCGCCCGTCCCGGCCAACGCGTCTCCTACGACGAGTCCATCGTCCGGCAGACGAAAGCCAAGGAGGGCGAAGTCATCGACCGGGAGGACGAAGTCGGCGGCTACCCGTCGTTCGGTCCGGTGACACGCGAACTGGACGTTCCGAGCGACGGCTTCGGCGAGTGGTTGGCCGCCCACACCGAAGCGGTCGAACGGTAACGCCGTCGCGTTTCCGTCGAGACGGCCGGTGAACAGCGCGGAGTCGGAGACCGGCGTGGTGTCGGTTACCGTAACCCCAACGCTATTTATCCCCACACTGCAACGACGTGACACGAACATGCGAGAGATAGGTATCGTCATGAACGGCGTAACGGGACGGATGGGAACGAACCAACACCTCATCCGGTCGATATTGGCCCTCCGCGACGAAGGCGGGGTCGAGTTACCGAGCGGAGAGCGGGTGATGCCCAATCCGCTGCTCGTCGGACGGAACGAGCGCAAACTTCGGGAGTTGAGCGAGGAACACGGTGTCGAGCGCTGGACCGCCGACCCCGACCTCGAATCCTGCTTGGAGGGCGACGACGAGATTTACTTCGACTCGCAGGTCACGCCACGGCGACCGGAAGCGCTCCTGAAGGCCATCGAGGCCGGAAAGGACGTCTACTGCGAGAAACCGCTCGGAACGAACTTAGACACCGCGCTGGAGGTCGCTCGCGCCGCCGAACGGAGCGGCGTCAAACACGGGATCGTGCAGGACAAACTGTGGCTCCCCGGACTGCAGAAACTCCGGCGACTGCTCGATCAGGGGTTCTTCGGCGAGGTGCTCTCCGTGGACGTCGACTTCGGATACTGGGTGTTCACCGGGCACGACCAACCGGCACAGCGCCCGTCGTGGAACTACCGCGCGGAGGACGGCGGCGGAATCATCGACGACATGTTCTCCCACTGGAGCTACGTGCTGGAGAACCTCTTCGGGCGGGTCGAATCGGTCACCTGCCTCGGGAAGACGCACATCCCCCGCCGCGTGGACGAACAGGGTAACGAGTACGAGGCGACGGCCGAGGACGCGGCCTACGCCATCCTCGAACTCGAAGGCGATATCGTCGCGCAGATAAACTCCTCGTGGACGGTGCGGGTCAACCGCGACGACCTGCTCGAAATTCAGGTCGACGGGACGGAGGGAAGCGCCGTCGCCGGACTTCGCGAGTGTAAGACCCAACACCGGGCGAACACGCCGAAGCCCGAGTGGAACCCCGACACGCCGACGGAACACGACTTCACCGACGACTGGGAACGAGTACCCGACAACGGCGAGTTCGAGAACGCGTTCAAGCGGCAGTGGGCGGAGTTCATCCGCCACGTCGTCGCCGACGAACCGTTCCCGTGGGACTTCCGAAGCGGAGCGAGGGGGGTCCAACTCACCGAGGCGAGCCACCGGTCGTGGGACGAACGCCGCCGCGTCGAACTCGACGAACTGCCGGTGTAACCGAGACGGCGTTCGCCGCGCGCGGTCCGGCGGTTCTCCGCTCTTTTCCCGACGTAACGTTTATGTCCGCACTCCGAAACCATCGATTGATGTCCGAGTCAGACACGTTCACGTTCGACGTCCGGGAGTACGGCGCCGCGGGCGACGGCGCGGAACTCGACACTGAGGCGATACAGGACGCACTGGACGACTGCGCCGAAACCGGCGGGACGGTGCGCGTCCCGCCCGGAACGTACCGCACGGCACCGCTACGAGTCGGCGACGACACGACGCTCCACCTCGACGCGGGCGCGACGCTCCGGTTCGTCCGGGACTACTCGGCGTTTCCGACCGTCGAGAGCCGGTGGGAGGGGTGGAACCAGGTCGGCTTCCACCCTTGTCTGTTCGTCGCGGGCGCCGAGAACGTCGCGGTCACGGGCCGCGGGACCATCGACGGACAGGGCGACTACTGGTGGGAGTTCTACGACACGCCGGAGTCGGAGTACCCCGACGGACTCACGGAGCGACTGGCCGAGTTCGAGGCGCGAAACGACAAGCGGGACGACGTGAGTAGCTTCACCCTCCGACCGCCGCTGTTTCAGATTTCTGAGTCGGAGAACGTCACCGTCTCGGGCGTCACGCTCCGTAACTCCCCGTTCTGGAACACCCACGTCGTCTACTCCGAGAACGTCACGCTACACGACGTGAACGTCGAGAACCCCGAAGGGGCGCCGAACGGCGACGGCATCGACATCGACTCCTCGCGCTTCGTCCGAATCAGCGACACGTACATCAACGCCGGCGACGACGCCATCTGCATCAAGTCGGGGAAGAACGAGGAGGGGCGAACGGTCGGCCGCCCGGCCGCGCAGATAACCGTCACCAACTGCACCGTCGAGGCGGGCCACGGCGGCGTCGTCGTCGGAAGCGAGATGTCCGGCGACGTGCGCGACGTGACGGTCAGCAACTGCACCTTCACCGGCACCGACCGCGGCGTGCGGATCAAGACGCAACGCGGCCGCGGAGGCGTCGTGGAGGACCTCCGATTCGACAACATCGTCATGCGGCGCGTCGCGTGCCCGTTCGTCGTCAACGGCTACTACTTCACGGACATCGACAGCGACCCGGTGCCCGTCGACGACGGGACGCCGACGGTCAGGAACGTCCACTTCTCGAACGTGACCGCCCGTAACGTGTCGTACGCCGGGTTCTTCGCGGGCCTCCCCGAACGCTCGTTCGAGGGGATATCGTTCTCGGACGTGCGGATAGACGCCACGCGACCGTTGGACGCCACGGACGTCTCCCCCGCGATGGCGGAGAACTACGACGCGTCGCACACGTTCTTCTGCAAGTCGCTGGGCGACGTCTCGTTCCGGAACGTCGAGATACGAACGCCCGAGAGTCCCGCGATGGCCTTCGAGGAAGTCGAGTCGGTCGAACTCGACGGACTGCGGTTCCGCGGCGAGGGGCGCGGTTCGGTCGTGACGGTGACGGACGTGGGGACGACGCGCGTCCACGGGTGCCGCGCCCCCGACACCGAGGGCGCGTTCCTGCGGGCGTACGGTCCGGAGACGCGACGAATCTCGCTCTCGGGGAACGACGCCGCCCTCGAAGGACGAGTCGAGACGGACGACACCGCGACGGACGTGGTCGTCGAATAGGTGCCGTCGGCGTCCGAACCCGCGTTCCGCGGGGAGTCGGGCCCAGAACCGAGCGCTCGTACCGACGGAACCGTTCCCGACTGGAGAACCCGTTCGAGGCCACACGCCGGCCGTTTTCGGACGAATCGACGGTCTGTTTCGGTCGAACGACACGGAATCGGCGAACGGTAGTTCCCGTTCGGCCGTCGACCCGCCCCGGACGGTTCGGAGGTCCGGCTCGCGTTTTTCTCTGCGGAACACCCGGATCTCAGAGCCTGCGTGAAGGTTTTTCGGTATCTTCGACCGACTTCGAGTCCGGAACGTCGGCGATGTTCGGCGTCGGCAGTTTCGTCTCGGACGCTCCGTCTCCGTACGCTCGCCTCTCCCGAACCATCACAGCAGTATGTCTGTAACGTCTCGCTCGTCCGCACCGCCGCGGTTGGCGTTCGTTACCAGCTGTTATTCCAGCACTACCGGAACCCGCTTTCCCCGCCCCGTCTGTTCCCCCCTCACGAACGTTCGACGGTCCAACGGTATGACGGGTGTACCGAGGGGAGATCGAGTCCCCGCGGAGAACGACGAGAGTCCACGGAAAGCGGCGGCACCCGCGAAACCGTCCGCGGCGGTCCGATGCGACGCACGCGGGAACGGGTGCGAACGAATCACTCGGCGGGGCGAACGACCACCTCACCCGTCGAGGAACCGTCTCGCGGGCGAGATGCCGGGTGAATCCGTCGCCCCCTCAATAGCATTAACAATAGTTAGATATTTATGGTACAACTCGCATTGTCATACCATGCCAGACTCTAGTGACTGGCGGAGCGATACGAGCAGTAGACGGAGATTTCTGAAAATGGGAACGGTCGGCGGTGCGGCGCTACTCGCCGGGTGTTCCAACCAGAACACGACTCCCGCACCCGAGGGGGGAGGCGGTGGCGGCGCCGGCACGGCCGGCAATTCGGCCGGGGGCGGTGGGTCGTCGGGGAACCGCTTCAGGGTCTTCGACCCGTTGACGAGCGGGGCGACGCCGACCGAGCGGCACTTCAACCCGTGGAACCCCTCCCAGACGGGCTGTTGGCACCCGGGCGCGGCGGTTTTCGACCGCCTCGCCGTCTACAGTCCGACGAAGAACGAGGCCTACCCGCTCATGGCCGAGTCGTGGGAGATGAGCGACGACACCACGCTGGAAGTCACGATAAGCGACCAGTGGACGTGGCACAACGGCGACCAGTTCGTCGCCCAAGACTGGGTGATGCAACAGCAGATCGAACTGGCCATCCAAGCCTCCGGCGAGGAGGAGTCGGACCCCCTCGTCAACTCCGTCGAGGCGGTTGACGACCAGCACATCCGAATCAAGCTGAACGACCCGCTCTCGGAGATTTTCGCCGTCCAGAACACCATCGGCATCTACAACGGCAACCTCGCCCGCGGCGTGTTCACCAAACACGACGACGACCAGTGGAGCGAGTGGCACGATAAACTGATGAACGGGTCCGAGGAGGAGAAGTCGACCGTCATCGAGGAGATTACGACGACGAAGTACCCGAAGATAACCGACGATCCGATCGGACACGGGCCGTTCCAAGTCTCCGAAGTCGGCGACGACGTCGTCGTGATGACGAAGTACGAGGACCACCCCCACTCGGACAACATCAACTTCGAGGAGTTCTCCCTCAACCTGTTCTCCACCAACAAGCCCACCCAGCCCTACTCGACGGGGCAAGTGGACGCGGCCCACAAGGGCTTCCCGGTAAAGGACGACGTGAAGAAACAACTGCCGGAGGGTCACAAACTGTTCCGCGAGGGCCGTTCGAGCAACAAACTGTTCGCGTTCAACTGCGGGCACGGTGTCGAGGGGTACGACACGCCGTTCGAGAGTCCGAACGTCCGGAAGGCCGTCGCGCACGTCTTCGACCGCGAACAGGTCAAGTCGCTGCTTCAGGGCGTCAATCGGATGTTCGAGTGGGCCCCCTGCCGCGTCCCCGGCAAGGTGCTCCGAGCGGGCGAGCACGAATCCACCGAGTGGGTCAAAGACTTCACGCTGTACGGCCAGAACAACACCGAACGCGCCACCCAACTCCTCGAACAGGAGGGGTACTCCAAGGAGAACGGCACGTGGATGACGCCCGACGGCGAGAAGTTCACCCTCAACATCATGAACGGCGCGGACCGACCCGACATCTCGGTGCTGAAGCGGAACCTCACCGAGTTCGGCATCGACGTGACGCAAGAGCAGGTCGACGACGCGACGTTCGACGAACGGCGGATGAACGGCGAGTACGACATCATGCCGGACGGCTCCTCCGCGAACGGCGTCACCGCGCTGTGGTCGCTCGGCCTCGTCGCGGACTGGGTGCAGTCGATAACGCACTACAAGCCCGAGCGGGAGGTTCCGATGCCGGTCGGCGACCCCGAGGGCAGTAGCGGAACCAAGACCATCAACGTCGAAGAGCACATCCGCAAGTGGCAGCAGACGGGCGACTCCCAGTACCACAAAGAGCTGATGTGGTGGTGGAACCAGATTCTCCCCGAGGCGGAGATGATGTACCAACCGGACGCCGGCGCGTACAACTCCACGAACTGGAAGATGGACGTCAGAGACGGCATCCTGAACGGCGTCGACGACGCCCTCTACATCGCGCCGAAGATGAAAGACGGGACGCTCCGCTACGTCGGCGACTGAACGGTCCGCTTTCGGCGTCGTCTCACCCGTTCGGCGTCGAGCCGAATCCACCGAAAGGCGGCTGAACGTTTATTACGTTCGCACCGCTTGCTCGTGTATGGGGATACTACAATCCGCATCGCGGACGGTACTCGGGATCGACGTACTCTTCTTGCTCCTGTTGGGGTTCTCGTTTCTCTACCTCGACCCCGGCACTCGGTCGTACGTCATGGCTCAACTCACCCTCATCCCGGTGGCGCTCACCTTCCTCGCGAGCGTCGTGCTGATATACACCCAGTGGGACCCCTTCGAGTGACGGCCCGTCGGAGGTAATCGGCAGACCGCGCGGTTTCTCCTCCCCTCCATCGTACCGACGCCTCACAACCAGTTAGGTACGCGACCGGTTCCTACCTGAACAATGGGCAACATTAATTAGGATGGTAAATGAACCCTATGCGTAAGCATACCATGGCCTCAATGGACTGGCGTGTACGGCGGTTGGGACAAACAGTGTTCACAGTGTGGGCTGTCACGACCCTCTCGTTCGTCCTGGTGCGACTGATGCCCGGGAACCCGATGGGAGCGATGGTCAGACAGTTAGAGCAACAGGGAGTAGACCCGGTTCGAGCCCGGCAACTCGTCGAACTCCGGTTGGGCGTCGACCCGACCGAGCCCATTCCCGTCGCGTACGTCGACTACGTGGTCGACGTACTCTCGGGGAATCTGGGCCAATCGACGTACTACGCGCAGCCGGTCGCCGAAATCCTCGCGCAGGCCATGCCGTGGACGCTGTTCGTTCTGAGTTGGTCGCTCTTCATCAGCTTCTTCATCGGAATCGTCGTCGGGGCGTTGATGGCGTACTGGGAGGGCGGAAAGCTGGACGTCGGTCTCACCTCGTGGGCCATTCTGATGGGGTCTATCCCGTACTACGTGTTAGCGTTCCTCCTCTTGATATTCCTCGCGTACCGGCTGAACTGGTTCCCGACGAGCGGGCGCGCGCCGACCGGCGTCCCGGCCGGGTTCAACTGGCCGTTCATCAAAGGTATCATCGAACACGCCGCGCTGCCCGTCGCCTCGATGCTCGTCGCCTCCGGCGTCGCGTCACTCGGTATGCGCGGGAACAGCATCCGCGTCCTCGGTGCGGACTACCTCCGCGTCGCGCGCCTCCGAGGGCTCTCCGACGTGACGATTTCGACGCAGTACGTCGCGCGAAACGCCGTCCTGCCGATGTACACGTCGTTCCTCATCAGCATCGGCGAGATGTTCGGCGGGTCGGTCGTACTGGAGCAGGTGTTCCAGTACCGCGGACTCGGCTACTACCTGCTGTCGGCGATGTACCAGCGCGACTACCCGCTGATGATGGGGGGATTCGTCCTCATCACCGTCGCCGTCGTGACCGCACTGTTCATCGCCGACATGACGTACGGGCTCGTGGACCCGCGCGCGGGAGGACAGAACAGTGAATCGTACTGAGCGTACGGGCGGCCGCAGACCGTCCGATTCGGCGGGACGCACGGACCGTCTGCCCGAGAAGAGGAGAGTACAACGATGACCGATCACACCATCGACGACATCTGGAACGAAGACGAACAGTCGAGCGAATCCGACGACGCGGCGCGAACCGACGGCGGAAACGTCAACTCGCCGTTCGACGTCGTCTCGCAGTACGACGAGACGCGCCGCGAGCGCTACGAGAAACTGTACGACGCGTACGTGCACGCGCCCATCTCCATCATCTGGCGCGACTGGCGCGCCCGCATCGGGTTCACCATCGTCCTCATATACGTGCTGATGGGTACCGTCGGGACGGTGCTGGTGGAACCGGCCTACGTCGCGGAGGGGCCGGCCCTCGCGCAACCGTTCGAGAACTGGGCGTACCCGCTGGGCACCGACGACATGGGCCGCGACCTGTTCGCCCAGACCGTCCACGCGACCCAAGAGATGCTGAAGATGATAGCGTCCGGCGCCATCTTCACCGTGGTCGTCGGGACGTCGGTCGGCGCTATCGCCGGGTACAAAGGCGGAATAACCGACACGGTGCTGAGTTCCATCACGGACGTGTTCATCAACATCCCCGGATTCCCGCTGGTGATGGTGTTGGCGCTTCTGCTCCCCATCAGCGGCAACCCGTACGTCATCGGTATTCTGCTCTGCGTCGCGTCGTGGGGCGGTCTGGCGCGGGCGATTCGGTCGCAGGTGCTGACGCTCCGGCAGGAGTCGTTCGTCGAGGCCGCACGCGCCATCGGCGTCCCCACGCCGAAGATAGTGTTCAAGGAGATCGTGCCGCACCTGATGCCGTTCGTCGTCATCAACCTGACCAACGCCGCCCGGCGGGTCATCTTCGAGGCGGCCGCGCTGTACTACCTCGGCGTCCTCCCGTTCGAGAACCTCAACTGGGGGGTGACGCTCAACTTGGCGTACAAAGGGGACGCGCACTTCCGGCCCGAGGCCCTGCACTGGTTCATCGCGCCGATGGTCGCCATCGTGTTCATCTCGGTCGGGCTGATACTGCTCGGACAGTCGCTCGACCGGGTGTTCAACCCCCGCGTCCGGGCGCGCCACGAGAACGTCTCGGACGCGGCGGACGGAGACGAAGAGGACGACGGACAGAGGCCCAACCTCGCGAACATGGGCGGAGGAGGGATCTAATCCATGACGGTTTCACAGACTGAGTACGACCGCGATACGTCGCACAGAGAGACGATACTGGAGATACAGAACGCGTCCGTCTCGTTCGACATGGAACGGGGCGACTCGCGCGTGCTCGACAGCGTCGACTTGGACATCCGGCGCAACGAGGTGCTCGGCGTCGTCGGCGAATCGGGCTCCGGGAAGTCGATGCTCGCGTCCGCGCTGTTGGACGCCATCGTCGACCCGGGCGTCCTGACGGGCGAGGTCACCTACTACCCGAAGGACGGCGCGCCGGTGGACGTTCTCGACCTCGACAAACAGGGGCTCAAGGAGTTCCGCTGGGAACAGGTGTCGATGGTGTTCCAAGGCGCGATGAGCTCCTTTAACCCCGTTCGGAAGATACGCACGCACTTCGTCGAGACGCTGACCGCGCACGACTACAACGTCGAGGAAGGGATGGAGCGAGCGCATCGACTGCTCAGCGACCTGTATCTCGACCCCGAACGGGTGCTCGACTCCTACCCGCACGAACTCTCCGGCGGGATGAAACAGCGCGCGCTCATCGCGCTGTCTCTCATCCTCGAACCCGAGGTGCTCGTGATGGACGAACCGACCGCGGCGCTGGACCTGCTGATGCAGCGCTCCATCATCTCGCTCCTCCAGCAGATCCAGAAGGAGTACGACCTCACCATCGTGTTCATCACGCACGACCTGCCGCTCATCGCGGACTTGACGGACCGAATCGCGGTGCTGTACGCCTTCGAAATCGCCGAGTTGGGGCCGACAGAGGAGATTCTGGAGTTCCCCGCGCACCCGTACACGCGGCTGTTGCTGAAGTCGACGCCGAATCTGGAGTCGTCCATCGACGAGATGCGGCCCGTCGAAGGGAGCGCACCCGACCCGGTGAACGTCCCGGCCGGGTGCTCGTTCCACCCGCGCTGTCCGCTCTCGGACGGGACCTGCGAGACGACGGACCCCGGTCCGTACTCGGTGAACGACGACCACCACGTCCACTGCCACCACTGGGAGGACTCCGCGGACGCGATTCCGATGACGGAGGAGACGGACGAGGGGTTCGCGGAGAGTTCGGTCGCGCCGCTGACGGAGGCGACGCGGACCGCGGGAGCGGAACCGCTCGTCTCTTTGGACGACGTCGAGGTGCACTTCGAGAAGGAGAAGGGCTTCTTCGACATCTTCTCGGACCCCGAGACCGTCAAAGCGGTCGACGGCATCTCCCTCGACATCTACGAGCAGGACGCCGTCGTCCTCGTCGGCGAGTCCGGGTGCGGGAAGACGACGCTCGGGAAGGCGGCCGTCGGACTCCAGCGACCGACCGGCGGGAGCATCAACTACCGCGGGACGGACATCTGGGACGTTCACGACGGGAACGGGGACCACGACCTCTCGTGGGGCGAGATACGCCGGTCGCTCCAGATAGTCCACCAGGACCCGGGCAGTTCGCTCAACCCGCACCGACGCGTCAAGACGAGCCTCGAAGAACCGCTCAAGCGGTGGCACGACGACTTAGACGGCAACGACCGGAAGCAGCGCATCCTCGGTCTCCTCGACCACGTCGGGATGTCGCCGCCGGAGGACTACTTCGAGCGCTACCCGCACCAACTGAGCGGGGGCGAACAGCAACGCGTCGCCATCATCCGCGCGATGCTGATGAACCCGGACCTCATCCTCGCCGACGAACCGGTGAGCGCGCTCGACGTGTCGCTCCGCGTCGAGATGATGGACCTGATGATACAACTGCAGGAGATGTTCGACACGTCGTACCTGTTCATCAGCCACGACTTGGCGAACGCGCGGTACATCGCCGAGAAGACCGGCGGCCGCATCGGCGTCGTCTACCTCGGCGAACTCGTCGAAATCGGCCCGCCGGAGCAGATAATCAACAACCCACAGCACCCGTACACGAAGGCGCTCCGCTGGGCGACGCCCGAACTCCACCGCGACGGGTCGGCCGACGAGGTGGACGACTCGCCCATCCGCGAGATCGACATCCCGGACCCGACAAACCCCCCGAGCGGATGTCGCTACCACACGCGCTGTCCCGAGGCGCGGGAGGTCTGTCGGTCCGAGAGTCCCGGCTCCTACGAGGCGTCGGACGAGGAGAGTCACCGAGCGGCGTGCTTCCGCACCCTCGACAACCACGAGTACTGGCACAGCGACCCCATCACGGACGAGATGGACCGTCAGAGCGACTAATCGCCGCGTCTAGCGGCGGATGAGTCGTCGCCGTCGTCTCCTCGCCGACGTCTCCTCGCCGACGTCCATCCACCGTCGGCGGAGCCCGCCTCTCAGTTCGCGTCGTCGCTCGCCGACGACCCCTCGTACGCCGCCCACGACAACCCCTTACCGACGGCCGCGACGCCGCCGTCCACGGGGACGTTCGTCGCGGTGACGAACGACGCCTCGTCGGAGGCGAGAAAGCTGACGACGTCGGCGACTTCCCTCGGTTCGGCCGCGCGCTTGAGTACGCCCGGGCCGTCGGGATGCGGCGTCGTTCGCTCCTCGAAGAAGCGCCGCGCCTCGTCCTCGTCGTCCGGCAGGTGGTACTCCGTGATGACCCATCCGGGAGAGACGGCGTTGACCCGGATACCGTCGGCGGCGTGGTCGCACGCCATGTCCTTCGTCATCGAGACTATCGCTCCCTTCGTCGCGTCGTACTGCGACCAGTTCGGGCGCGCGACGGCGGCGCCGTTAGAGGCGACGTTGACGACGGCCCCGCCCTCGTCCATGAGAGGGACGAGATGCTTCGAGCAGAACGCGACGCCCATCACGTTGACCGAGATGATTCGGTCCCAACTCTCCTCGTCGGCCTCCGTGACGGGACGCGGTTCGACGCGTACGGCGGCGTTGTTCACGAGGACGTCGACGCCGCCGAACTCCGCCTCGACGGTTTCGGCCGTCCGCCGCACCTGCGCCTCCTCGCTCACGTCCGCCGTGACGGCGAGGGCGCGTCGCCCCGTCTCGGTTTCGACGGTTTCCGCCGTCG
The DNA here is from genome assembly GCF_900100875.1 of Halopelagius longus. Classification (NCBI taxonomy): domain Archaea; kingdom Methanobacteriati; phylum Methanobacteriota; class Halobacteria; order Halobacteriales; family Haloferacaceae; genus Halopelagius; species Halopelagius longus. Next base: position 140,521 of record NZ_FNKQ01000005.1, read on the forward strand.
ACTCGGCGGCCTCCGCGTCGCGGTCCACCGCGACGACCGAGGCACCGGCCTCGGCGAGTCGCAGACACGTCGCCGCGCCGATTCCGTTCCCGCCGCCGGTGACGACGGCGACTCGTCCAGAAAGTCGTTCGGACATGGAGGCGACGACGTTCGCGTCCCACATAGTAGTTCGCCGGTGTGGCCGACTCGCCGCGTCCGTCGCGTCCGTCGCGTCCGTCGCGTCAGTCGTATCTGCAACGCGCGCCGACCGGGTGAAGATTTATTCGCGTCCCGTCCGCACGGTAGCGTGGAATGGAGACGTTCGAATCCGACGACGGGCACGTACTCGTCCGTCTCGACCGCGGCGACATGGCGCTGGAATCGCTCACCGACGCCTGCGAGGACCACGACGTCGACACCGGCGTCGTCGTCTCCGGCATCGGGACGTTCAGCAACCTGAACATCCACTACGTGGACCGGACCGACCTCCCGGAGGACCAGACCGACCGGAACGCCGACCTGCGACTCGACGGGTCGTGGGAGGTGACGAACGTCGGCGGCATCGTCGCCGACGGCGAACCGCACCTCCACGTGACGGCGTTCGACGGTGAACGGACGGTCGGCGGCCACCTCGAAGCGGGATGTGAGGTGAACGTCCTCGGGGAGTTCACCGTCAGAAAACTGGACGACCTCTCGTTACACCGCGAACCGGGAGAACACGACATCTCGCAGCTTCAGCGCCGGTAGTCGGGTATCGGTGTCCAGACGGGGCGACGCACCACGGACGCGACGGAGTCGGCGCGTCACCGTCGCTGCCACCAGATGATCCCGTACGTGGTCACGCCGAAGAGGAACAGCGCCGTCCCCCAGACGGCCAGCATCGCCGCCCAGATTCCGGTGTTGATGAGGTACCCCCCGAGGAAGAAGAGGAGACCCATCACCGCGATGGTGAGCGTCACCGAGTTGCGAATCGTCCCGACTACGCCGTGCCGTCGGCGACCCCATCCGCTGGACTCGCCGGAGTCACTAACTGAGCTCATTGGTAGTGTGGTACGGAATGACAGCATATATTGGTTGGGGTTCGGTCGCCTCCGCGTCGCGCGTTCGTCGCCGCCGTCACCAAAACATTGGTATGGGTAGCACGGGCAGAGATAGACGCGTATGTCCGCAGAGTACGACATCTACATCGACGGAGAGTGGAAAGCGTCCGAGTCGGACGAGACGTTCGAGGTTCGGAACCCGGCCGACACGACCGAAGTGGTCGGCGTCTACCAATCGGCGACGAGCGACGACGCCGAGGCCGCAATCGAATCCGCGGTCGACGCACAGGAGGAGTGGGCGTCGACGCCCGCGCCGGAGCGCGGTTCGATACTGAGCGAGACGTCCGCGATTCTCCAGTCCCGGAAGGAGGAGTTGACGGAGTTGCTCACGGCCGAGGAGGGGAAGACCCACGGCGAGGCCGGCGGCGAAGTACAGCGCGCAATCGACATCTTCCGGTACTACGGCGAGAAGGCGCGCGACCTCGGCGGCACGGTCAAGTCCGCCGGCGCCGAGAACAAACAGCTGTACACCAAGCCGGAACCGCTCGGAACCGTCTCGCTCATCACGCCGTGGAACTACCCCATCGCCATCCCGGCGTGGAAGCTCGCGCCCGCACTCGCGACGGGCAACACCGTCGCGTTCAAACCCGCGTCGGCTGCCCCGGGCGTCTCCCGCGCGCTGTTCGAAGCGCTGGAAGAGGCGGGCCTGCCCGCCGGCGTCGCCAACTACGTGACCGGGTCGGGCAGCGAAGTCGGGTCGGCGCTGGCTAGCCACGAGGACGTTGATGCGGTGTCGTTCACCGGGAGCACGGCCGTGGGGACGTCCGTCGCCCGACAGGCCGCCGAGGACCTCAAGCGAGTCCAGTGCGAGATGGGCGGGAAGAACCCCACCGTCGTGATGCCGAGCGGCGACTTCGAGACGGCGGTCGATATCGTCGGGAACGGAGCGTTCGGCGTCACCGGCCAAGCCTGCACCGCCTGCTCCCGCGCCATCGTCCACGAGGACGTCTACGAGGAGTTCGTCGACGCAATCGTCGACTACGCCGAATCGCTCGACGTCGGCGACGGGAGCGCCGGTGCCGACATGGGCCCGCACGTCACCGAGAGCGAACTCGACGGGACGCTGGAGTACATCGACGTGGCCGTCGCCGACGGGGCGACGCTCGAAACCGGCGGCGAACGCCTCACCGGCGACGGGTACGACGACGGCTACTTCGTCGAACCGACGGTGTTCTCGGACGTGACCTCCGAGATGCGCATCGCACAGGAGGAGGTGTTCGGGCCGGTGTTGGCGGTGATTCCGGTATCGAGTTACGAGGAGGGCGTCGAAGTCGCCAACGACGTGGACTACGGCCTCTCGGCGAGCATCGTCACGCAGGACATGACCGAAGCCAAGCGCTTCGTCGACGACGTGGAGGCGGGCGTCGCGAAGGTCAACGAGAAGACGACCGGACTCGAACTGCACGTCCCCTTCGGCGGCTACAAGCAGTCCTCGACGAACACGTACCGCGAACAGGGCGACGCCGGACTCGACTTCTTCACCTCGACGAAGACGGTGTACGAGAACTACTGACTCCTGTCCCGGCGGCGGCGTCTCGGCGCACCTTCTCCCGCGCCGTCCGTCCGTTCGTCCGTCCACCCGGCGTCTCGTTCGGTCCGCGCTCACTCCATCAGCGTCGTCACCAACCCGTCGAAGTTGAGGATGACGCGTTGGGTGACGTCGCCGAACAGCGCTTTCCCGGTCGGAGAGCGCTTCTGCCCCACGATGAACACGTGGTCGCACGCCGCCTCCGTCGCCGTTTGGAGTATCGTCTCGCCGAGTTCGTCTTCCTCGATTACCGCGGCGCTGATTTCGTACCCGACTGCGCCCTCGCCGATAGTTTCGGCGACGAAGTCGCGCCCGAACCGCCGCGCGGCGTCGAGCGCGCTCGGTTGGCTGTACTTCTCTCCCTCCATGCGCTCTATCGATTCGACCGCGTCGAGGTTCTCTTCGACTTCCTTCGGCGTGAGATAGGAGAGCAGTACCAACTCCCCGTCGTTCGCCCGCGCCCACTCGGCGGCCTCTCGGAGGAGCGTTCTGTGCGAGTCACTGTCGTCTACAACCACGAGTCCGCGTTGCATACCCACAGTCACCGCGGCGAGACAGTTAAAGATAGTCCCCCGTTCGCGCTACCCGTCGGCCCGGTAGCGTTCGAGGGCGTCGTCGTCCACCTCGATGCCGAGGCCCGGTCCCTGCGGAACGTCGAGGACGCCGCCGGAGGGGTCGAACGGCGTTTCGAGCAGGTCGCTCCTGAGAGGGTTGTCGCTGCGGTCGAACTCGACCATCATCGGTTCCGGGACGTTTCGCGTGTGGGGGTACGTCGAAATGCTGGCGGCGAACTGGACGGCGGCGGCCATCCCGACCGCACTGTTCCAGATGTGGGGCCGGACGGCGACGTTCTCCGTGGTCGCCATGTCGGCTATCCGCCGCGCCTCGGAGAGTCCGCCGCAGCGACCGAGATTCGGCTGCACGATGTCCACCGTCCGGTCGTCGACGAGGCGCTTGAACTCGAAGCGCCCGTAGTGGGCCTCCCCCGCGGCGATCGGCGTGTCGATTCGGCGCTTCACCTCCCGGTACCCCGTCTCGTTCTCCGGCGGGACGGGTTCCTCGATCCACGTGATGTCGTACTCCGCTATCGCCTTCGCCGTCTTCACGGCCTGCTCCGGCCGGTAGTTACCGTTGATATCGACCATGAGCGCGGCGTCGTCGCCGAGTATCTCGCGCGCCGTCCGAACCCGTTCGACGTCGCTCTCGACGCCCGCGCCGATTTTTATCTTCGCGGCCTCGAACCCCGCTTCGACCGCCTCCTCTATCGGTTCAGCGATGGGGCGGTCGCGCTCCGTGAAGTACATCGTCGAGGCGTACGGCGTCAGCGTGTGACACGTCTCGCCGCCCAACAGTTTGTGGACGGGCCGGCCGACCGTCTTGCCGATGACGTCCCAACACGCCACGTCCACGGCGCTGAGGACGCTCTGGACGAACACGTCGCCGCCGAAGTGGTACGGGTCAGTGTACGAGCGTTCCGCAAGCGACTCCACCTCGAAGGGGTCCATCCCGACGACATCCTCGCGGAACAGTTCGTCGAACGTCGCCTCGGCGATTCGGCCGGGCGCGAACGCCTCGCCCCATCCGACCGTCCCCTCGTCGGTTTCGATGCGGAGGAGCGTCGTCTCGCGCGTCCGTCCGAACCCCCGCGCGTCGCCCATCGCCTCGCCCTCGGGGAGCGTCGAGGAGACGGGAATCGTCTCTGCATCGGTCACTTCCATGTCCTCTCACTCAGAGAGTGGCGAGTTATAGTTTGGGTCGAGAGCAGGTGTTCGCGGCGACGACCCGCTCGGTTCCGAATCGGTTCGCGGCGCAGGTGTGACGCAGACGCGCCGCGGTCGGTCACTCCCGGTCGTCGTAGCGGAACTCCGTCCACGGACCCTCGACGAACGGGTACCGCTCGACCACGTCTAAATCCACTTCGACGCCGAGTCCGGGGTCGTCCGAGAGGGTCAACACGCCGTCATCGACGGCCGGTACCCCCTCGATGATGTCGAACGCCACGTCGAACTGGTACATTCCGGGGTCGGGTTCGGCGTCGAGTACGGGGTCGTTCTCGAACACCGGGTACTCGAGGAGTCCCACTTCGGGCGCGGCGGCGACGAGGTGGGCGTTCGCCGCGAGGCCGAGCCACGTCCCGAAGTTGTGCGGGACGAACTCCACGTCGCGCCCGCGGCAGAACTCGACCGCCTCTCGACAGCCCGTGTACCCCTCGTGGTGACGCACGTCGCCTTGGAGGTACTCGACCGCACCCGTGCGTCCGAGTTCGAGAAGTCCCGCGGCCGACTCCTCGCTCTCGCCGCCGGCCAACGGCGCGCCCGTCTCCGCGAGCGACCTGTACCCGTCGTAATCGTCGGGTTCGACGGGTTCCTCTATCCAGTACGCGCCGCACTCCGCCGCGTGTTTGACCAGTTCGCCGACGGTGTCGTCGTCGTAGGCGTCGCGTATCTTCCACCACGTGTGGACGTCGAGCATCAGTTCCGTCTCGTCGAGCGTTTCGGCGAGCAGCTCGACCGTCCGCCGGTCGCCGTCGGGGCCGATACCGGGGCGGTACTTGTAGCCTATAAATCCCAGTTCCTCGATGGTCGCCGCCTGCTCGGCGTACCCCTCCGGTTCCATGTACATCCCGGCGCTGGCGTAGAGGGGTATCTCCGTCGTCGGGTCGCTCCCGTACTCGTCGGCGAGGAGTTCGTACACCGGCGCTCCGAGTTCACGCCCGCGGATGTCGTAGAGGGCGACGTCTATCGCCGAGACGGCCTCCGTCCGGAGACGACCGGGGAGTCCGGCGTCGGCGATGCGGTCGTGAGCGTCCGGGATTCGGTCGATGCGTCGGCCTTCGAGTGCGTCGGCCACGTCCCCGTTGACGATATCGGCGAACGTGCCCTGCGAGTCGCCCTCGAAGTACTCGCGCATCGCGGAACTACTCGCGCCGGCGGTGGCGACGCCCCGCGTCCCGTCTCTCGTCTCGACGACGACGAGGACGACGTCGCGTTTGTGTAATCGGCGGGTGCCGCCGCAGAACGCCCGGTCCTGCGAGGGGTCTATCGGCGAGGAGAGAGCGTACCCTCTCACGTCGGTTATCTCCATGCACGAGGTATGCGAACACAGGCCCATAAATCATTCTCGCGTCCGAGTCGAATCCGCTACGAGAACTTCGTGTTGAGTTCGATGACGTTCGCGGCTCGCTGAACGTAGTCCGCGAGTTCGCCGTGGAGTACGCTCTCGGTGAACCGACTCGACGGGCCGGAGATGCTTATCGCGCCGAGAACCTTGTTCCCGTCTCTGACCGGCGCGGCGACGCAGCGGAGACCCTCGATGTTCTCCTCGTCGTCCAAGGCGTATCCGCGCTCTCTGATCGCCGCTAACTCCTCGACGAGTTCCGTCCGCGACGTTATCGTGTTGGGGGTCACCCGCACGAAGTCGATGCCGTCGACGATGGCGTCGCGTTCCTCCTCCGGGAGGAACGCCAGCACGGATTTCCCGAGTGAGGTGGAGTGTATCGGCTGTTGGGTGCCGACGCGGGAGGCGGTTTCGACGGCCCGGTCCCCCGTCGCCTTACAGAGGTACGAGACGCGCCCGAACTCCTCGATACCGAACTGCGCTATCTCGCCGGTCTCCTCGGCCAACGACTCGACTTCGTCCTCGATGACCTCGTAGTTCCCCACTTGGTCGCGGACGTAGGTCGCCATGTCGAGAATGCGGAGGCTCAGCCGGTAGCTGTTGCCATCGCGGACGATCATCTTCCGTTCTTCGAGCGTTCGAAGGTGGCTGTGGACGGTGCTCTTCGAGTGACCCAACTCGTCGGCCAGTTCCGTCACCCCGACGTCGGTCCGACGTTGGAGCACGTCGATGACGTTCAAGGCGATCTCCACGGAACGAATCGTCCGCGACTGTTCGCCAATGTCTTGGCTTGTCATAGCATAGGTGTGCACCTCGCACCACTTAAGTATATTTTCGTCGGGGGAACGAACCGGACGACGGAGACGCCACCCACCTGCGACGAATGCACCGGCCGGCGCGAGGGCGAGTATCGGGGACGGGGTACCTCCTCACCGCCGAGAGGCGGACCGTTCGTTCCCCTCACGGGAACGGCGTTCGACGGGCGTTCGTCGTCCGCCGGGCGGCCCACGGAGACGAATTTCGCGGATTGAGCCCCAGGAAACCGCTACGAGACGAGCGATGGTCGGACGGAAGGCCACGTTACAGCAGTAGAATCGTAACGGGGCGTTCGGCTAGGAGGAACGAATCGGCGCGGAATCGGCACTCGGACGTCCTCGTCCGTCGACCGAACCGCGCTCGTTTCCACCAATCCTTATACATTCCCGCCGAGAGGTGCCGATATGACGGTTCGAGTCACCGTGTGGAACGAGAACGTCCACGAACGAGAGGAACCGGACGTCGCGGAACGCTACCCCGACGGAATCCACGGCGCGATAGCCGAGATTTTCGAGGGGGACGGCTACGAGGTGCGGACGGCGACCTTACAGGAGGAGGAACACGGCCTCACGGAGGACGTCGTGGAGTGGACGGACGTTCTCGTCTGGTGGTCCCACTGCGCGAACGACGAGGTGCGCGACGACGTGGCAGAACGGGTCGTGGAGGCCGTCCACGACGGCACGGGGTTCGTTCCGCTCCACTCCGGGAAGAACTCCAAGCCGTTCAAGCGACTGATGGGGACGACCTGCCGCATCAAGTACCGCCACGGCGGGGAGACCGAACGGGTGTGGGTCGCGGACCCCGGCCACCCCATCGCCGACGGACTCGGGGAGAGCTTCGAGATTCCCTCGACCGAGATGTACGGCGAACCGTTCGACATCCCCGAACCCGACCGGACGGTGTTCATCTCGTGGTTCGAGGGCGGCGAGGTGTTCCGCTCGGGCGTCTGTTACCGCCGCGGGCGCGGGCGCATCTTCGCGTTCCGCCCCGGCCACGAGGAGTATCCGATATTCTACCAGGACGAGGTCCGGCGGGTCGTTCGAAACGCCGTGGACTGGGCCGCCCCGAACGAGGGAGCCACGGTGAACTGGGGGGAGGTAGAGCCCGCAGAATCGGCTCGCGAGCAGTAGTCGGACGCGGTGTCGTTCACGACGTGGCACTTCGTGTACGGTTCGCCTCATCCGACGAGGCCGTCGCTTGAACGTCGGTGCGCGAAGCGTCGACGACCGGCGATCGAACCGTCACGAACGTTTAAATACTATCTCCGCGCACGTTCGAACGAGCGATGAAGTTCGGAATCTTTCCCGTCGAAGGCGGCGACAGTTGGGACGGCGTCGTCGAACAGTGTCGAGTGGCGGAACGGGTCGGCTTCGAGACCTGCTGGGTGAACGACCATCAGGCGACGGAGGGCGACAACTACTGGCCGTCCCCGCTGACGCGACTCACGAGCATCGCGACGGGGACGGAGACGTTGGAGTTGGTCACGTCCGTCCTCATCCTCCCGCTCTACCATCCGCTGCACGTGGCACAGCGAGCGGCGATGTTGGACAACATCTCCGACGGGCGGTTGACGCTCGGCGTCGGCCTCGGCTACGTCGAAAAGGAGTTCGACGCCTTCGACGTGCCGATGGACGAACGCGCCGGGCGGATGATAGAGGGCATCCAGTTCATCGACGAGTTCCTCTCGTCCGACGAGCCGATATCGTTCGAGTGTCCGTTCTTCGAGGTCGAAGACTGGCAACCGCTCCCGCAGACCGTCCAGTCGCCCCGGCCGCCGTTGTGGATCGGCGGGTGGGGTGACAAGCAGATTTCTCGGTCGGTGAAGTTCAGCGACGCGTGGGTACCGGGCGTCGTCGCGGACCTCGAAACCGTCGAGGACCGCAAGCGACTCCAACGGGAACACGTCGAACGCTCCGAGCAAGACTGGGAGTCGATGGATCATCCGCTGATGCGGGAAGCGGTCATCGCCGAGACGGAGGAAGAGGTGATGGAACGGAAGGAGTACCTCCACCGGACGTACATCGACGAGTACGGCGGCGAGTTCTCCCACCCGTTGATGACCGCCGACTCCGTCGAGGAGTTCGAGGAACTCGCCGACGACCGGTTCATCTACGGGACGCCCGAGCAGGTAATCGAGCAGATAGAGTCGATGCGGGAACGGTTCGCGCTGAACCAGTTGACGCTTCGGTTCCACCACTCCGGGATGCCGAAGGAACTCGTCGAAGACCAGATTCGACTGTTCGGAGAGGAGGTCATTCCGGCGTTCGAGTGACGGGCGGTTCGCGGCGACGTTCTACCCGCGTGACGGACGACGCTCGGTCGGCGTTCGAGAGACGGGAACGCCGGACGGACTCCCAAAATCGAGAGACGGAGGTGCGGCTACACGACCTATCGCACGCTAATCCACGTGCGAGGCCACCGTTTTGTACAAATGTTTTTGGACAGAAGGTGTAGATGCCGGGTTTCGACCCTTCGTCGAGGACCCCCGAATCCTCTACAGGACGGAATCCGCGTTCGATCGCTTCCTGTAACCGCCGAGTCGTACATCGATCGTATCCGCTGTTGATCGGGCCTCGGTCGTACTTATTCTGTCAGCTCCACAATTCATAATGTACTCCTGGATTATAAGTTTAGCACGCCGACCATTCGACAGAATACGGTTAGAGCAACTGCAGGTCAAATACAGACGACAACACTCCGGACTCCGGTCCGGAAACACAGATTTAAATACGTGAATCGAGAGAAGCACGTTATCGAATCTAACGTCGTCTGATCGCCAACCGAATACAAGAAGAAATGTTTATCACGTCCTGAACTAACCGGGAGGTTCCCTGTAGGGACATCGGATTCCGTAAGGTACGTCTGTCGAGTCCGCCGAAGTCCGAGCGAAGCGACTAGTGCACGAGTCGATGCGGCCACCCTGTTCCATCGGATGTTCTCACCGGGAGACGATCAGCGACGGTGATGGCACTTCTTCCCGATGACCCGTCCGTTTATTGGTCGACCGGACGAGGAGTGCGTATGACCGCAGACGACCCCACCACTCTGCAGTCGAGCGAGAAGTCCTTCGCTATCCTCGGTGCGCTCGTCGAACTGGGGGAGGCCGGGGTGACCGAACTCGCCGAGTATACGTCGTACCACAAGAGTACCGTGTACGTCCACCTGCGGACGCTACAGGAGCTTGCGTTCGTCACGAAATCCGGCGATCGGTATCGGCTGACGTTCAAACTCGTAGAGTACGGCGAGCGGATAAAGCGCGGGACGGATGCGTACGTCAACGGACGCGACGAGGTGGACGCGCTGGCCGAGAAGACGGGAGAACTCGCGAGTTTGGTCGTTCCGGAGGGCGAACGCGTCGTGGTCGCCTACTCGAAGCGAGGCGAGAAGGTCGCTCGGGACTTCACTCCGGAGGTGACGGTTCCGATGCGCTCGACCGCGGCCGGGAAGGCGATACTGGCGTACCTCCCCGACGGCCGCGATGCCGAGGCCGCCTCGACCGGCGCTCACGTCGATGCCGAGGCGGCGGACCTCGGGGAGATACGGCGCGACGGGTTCGCGGTGACGGACGACCGGACCGGCGCGAACGCGAGCTCGGTCGCACCGCCCCTCCGGAAGAGCTCCCGCGCCGAGTCTCGGCGAGTGCCGGTCGACGTCCGGTCCGTCGCGGCGCCCGTCCTGCGCGGGGGCGCCCCCGTCGGCGCCGTGAGCATCACCGGTCCTACCAAACGGATCGAAGGCCAGTATCTGAACGACGTTCAGCGGCAAGTCGTCGCAACCGCGGAGCGTATCGAAACGAAGCTGCGATACGAGTGACGCGGGTTTCGATATAAGTGCACTGAGGGCGGCACCTCCGTCAGAGCTCGGGACGGCGTCACGCGTATCGCATCCAGACGGTCATCGCGCCGGGGTCGCGGTTGTCCCACGCGTAGTAGGGTACTGCCCTGAACGCGGTCGCTTCGCGGTCGATCTCCTCGATCGGTCGATACAGTTCCGTCCGCCACTCCTCCATTCGCTCGGTCGCGGCCTCGCCTTCGAGGACCGTCACACCCCCGAGCAACTCCGGACAGTGTACGGCTCGGACCGACTCGGCGCCCGCGAGTATTAGTCGGTGGACCGGTTCAGCGTTGTCTGTCGCCTCCAGACAGTAGACGATCGGTCCGCGCCGCAGAGCGACACGGCCGACGTCGTCCCGAACGTCCGGATGTGCTCTGAGTACTTCGACCGTCGGGGGGAACGTCGCGTCGACGCGGTCACCGTCGCACCAGACACGTTCGATCGAGACGTACCCGTCGGTCGCTTCGGTGTCGATCGGCTCCCCGTTTACCGCCACTCGCGCCTCGTCGGACCACTCGGGCACGCGGAGGTTGACCGTGAACTCCACCGGTTCCGCGACGGACACGTCGAGGGCGACGTCGCCGGCCCACGGCAGTTCGCTTTCCTGTGTCAGGGCGACGGGTGTCTCGGCAAGCGACGTCTCGACCGCGCCCCCGACGTAGAGATTCACGTACAGCGATTCAGAATCGTTCGATCTGGCGTAGACGAACTTCCCGAGCGACGCGAGCAGTCGAGCGACGTTCGGCGGACAGCACGCGCAGTAGAACCACTGCTCGCGGTGGGTATCTCCTCGCGTCTCCAGCGGATTCCGGTAGGAGAACTCGGTCCCGTCGAGCGAGACGCCCGAGAGAACGCCGTTGTACAGCGTCTGCTCTACGAGGTCGACGTACTTCGCCTCGCCCGTGAGTTCGAACATCCGCTGACTCCAGAAGACGCTCCCGACGGCGGCGCACGTCTCGGCGCAGGTGGACTCGTTGGGCAGGTCGTAGTCGGCGGTGAACGCCTCGCGCTCGAAATCGGAACCGAGGCCGCCGGTGACGTACGTCCGTCGCGTCCTCAGGTTCGTCCACAGGCGCTCCAGAGCGTCGAACAGTTCCGGGTCGGCCGATTCTCGCAGCAGCGCGGCGGCGCCGGCGTAGAGGTACGTCGCGCGGACGGCGTGCCCCTCGACGGCTTCCTGCTCTCGCACGGGGGTGTGATCTTGGGCGTACCGCCCGTCGTACGCGCCCGTGTCGTCGCAGTACGTCCGACGGACCGACTCGATCGAGTCGAGGTTACGCTCGTAAATCGTCGGGTCGGCGAGTTCTTCGAGGCGGCCGAGTTCGCCCGCCAGCGGAGAAGGGTCGCGCCCCCGACGATTGACGAAGTACTCGGCGAGGTCGAGGTATCGGCGCTCGCCCGTGACGCGGAACAGCCTCACGAGGGCGAGTTCGATCTCCGGGTGGCCGGGGATCCGATCGGCGCCGTCGGGACCGAACCGATCGTCGATGTGGTCCGCGACCCGGCGAGCGACGGACAGAAGGGAATCCTCGCCGGTCGCGGAGTAGTGGGCCACGGCGGCCTCGACGAGGTGGCCGGCGCAGTACAGTTCGTGCATAACCGTGAAGTTCGTCCACCGCGTCGCGGAGTCCGCGAGCAGAAAGTAAGTGTGGAGGTAACCATCCGGCGCCTGTACCCGATCAATGAGCTCGATGAGTTCCTCCACCCGCCGTTCGAGGGTGGGCGCTTCGCGAGTCGCGAGCGTGTAACTCGCTGCCTCCAGCCACTTGTACGCGTCCGAATCGATGAACATCTGCCCCTCGAACTCCCCGCCCGCCTCCCCGACGACCCGACGGAAGTTGTCGAAACACCCGTTAGTCTTGAGGTGATCGTACACGCGTTCGAGCGTGATCACCCGATTCGTGTCGAGGCGAGGGCTCCAGAACTCGTCGTCGATCGTCACGTCAGCTAACGGAATCGGTCGGAGAGTCTCGTGCGTGGGTCGAGGGGCGTCCATCTGCTCGGACGTAGTTCGATCCCCTGTCTCATGAAGGTGTCTGTCGCAGTCAAACGGGCGAACCGGGAGGTGGACCGCACCATAATCGTCACCTCTGCCGCCACATCCGTTTAACAAGGTTAAACACGATCGCGGTGAGATATCTAAATACGTCTCACTGTTTCAGACGGGACCTGACGAGAACCGCCATCGACTCGCCCGGAGACGGATCGGCGGACTTGTGCTTTACACTACTATAACTGTAATCTCCTTCCCAGAGAGACGATGACGTCGGGGCCCGGAACGCTCAGCCGCCCGATAGTTTAACCTGATTAAACGACCGGCGCAGTCGGTCCGGAGTTATCGAGCGTTTCGAGAAGGGCACTACGCGCGGCGGTTGCGGGGCACGCGACGGTTCAGTAAAAGAGGAGTAGTCGGGCGATTCCCCAGTCCGTCCGGTGAGAGCGTCTGTCCCGTCACCGGTCGGTTCGCAACCAGACGCGCATCGCACCGGGGTCGCGGTTGTCCCACGCGTAGTAGGGAACCGCGGTCAGCATCGCCGTCTCGGTGTCCGTCCGTTCGACCGGCAAGTAGAGGTCGTCGCCCCACTCCGAAAGCGTCGGAACGTCCGCCGGGCCCTCGATGGTCACCACGCCGCCGAGGAGGTCCTCGCGGCGGTCGGTCTCCAGATCGGCGTCCGTCCGGAGGAGATACTGGTACACCGGCCGGTCGTTGTCGGCGTCTTCTACGCAGTAGACGAGTGGTCCGCGAACGAGTGCGACCCGCCCCGCGTCGGCCTCCACTTCCGGGTGCGCCACCATCCGCTCGACGGACTGTTCCAACGAGAGCGCTACGCGGTCGTCGTCCCACTCGCGACGCAACTCGACGTACTCGTCGCTCTCCGCATCGACTGACTCCCCGTTCACCGTGACGCGGACGTTCTCGCACCACTCCGGCACGCGCAGGTACACCGAGAGCTCGGTCGGTTCGGGTGCGGTCACGCCGAGTTCTACCTCACCGTCCCACGGGAGCGAACTCCGCTGTGTGAGTTCGACCTCGGCTCCGTCGACCGTCACGGACACCGAACTACCGATGTACTGGTTGACGTACACGCCGTCGTCGCCGCGCGCGTAGAGGTAATTTCCGAGCGACGCGAGCAGTCGAGCGACGTTCGGCGGACAGCACGCGCAGGTGAACCATCCCTTCCGGTGGTGGTCGCCGCTACTTTCTAAGGGGTTCTCGTAGAAGAACTCGGCCCCGTCGGCCGAGACACCGGCGAGGAACCCATTGTACAGCGTCCGCTCCACGAGGTCCGGGTACTTTGCCTCGCCCGTGAGTTCGAACATCCGCTGATTCCAGAAGATGCTCCCCACGGCGGCGCATGTCTCTGCGTAGCTGTCGTTCCTGAGGTCGTAGTCCTCGGTGAACCCCTCGTGGGCGTGTTCGGGGCCAATCCCGCCGGTGATGTACATCCGCTTTTCGGTCATGTTGCGCCAAAGACGTTCGAGCGGTTCGACGAGGGAGGAGTCGTCCGTCTCGATGGCGAGTTCGGCCGCGGCCGCGTACAGGTACATCGCGCGGACGGAGTGGCCCTCCACGTACTTCTGGTCGCGAAGCGTCCGATGCGCCTGCGCGTACCGCCCGTCGTACGCCCCGTTCTCGTCGAAGAAGACCCCCTCGGGCGATTCCGAGTCGGGAATTAACGCCCCGTCGTCGTACTCGTACCCTCCGATCTCGTCGGGATGGGTCAGTTCCCACTCCAGTCGGTCGTCCCCGCCCCGGCGATCGAGGAAGTACCTCGCGAGGTCGAGGTACCTGTCGGTCCCCGTCACGCGGTAGAGCCGAATTAGCGCCAGTTCGATCTCCTCGTGACCGGGGACGCCGTCGACCTCGTCGCCGAACACGTCGTCGATGTAGTCGGCGAAATCGATCGCAACGTCGAGCAGCGAACGTTCGCCGGTCGCGCGGTAGTGGGCGACCGCGGCCTCGACGAGGTGGCCAGCACAGTACAGTTCGTGCATCATGTGGAGATTCGTCCACCGATTGTCGGGCTCGACTAGCGAGAAGTAGGTGTTCAGGTAGCCGTCCGCCTGCTGAGCGCTCGCCACGAGGCCGATCACCTCGTCGACCTTCTCTTTCAGGGCGGGATCGTCGCGTTTCGCAAGGACGTAGCTCGCCCCTTCGATCCACTTGTAGGCGTCGCTGTCTTGGAACCACATCCCCCGAAATCCGCCCGACTTCCCGTCGGCGACCCGCCGGAAGTTCCCGAGCGTGCCCGACTCTTCGAGTTGGTCGTACTGGTACTCGATCGTAACGTTTCGGTTCGTCTCGATCCGCGACGACCAGAACTCGTCGTCGATCTCCACCTCGGCGAAATCGATCGGGGTAGCGGCTGCCCCACTACGGTCTGTCATGTATGTACACTCCAAACTCACTGTCGTGCCGGATATGTTTTTTGCAGGGGGCAACGGACGGACGCGGACGGTCGACAGAGAGTACACACGGAGACGGAACGGTGACGGTCGCCCCAGCAGGATCGGAACGGCCTCAGACGGACGCCTCGGGCGCCCGTTCGTAGAGGGGCGGGTTGTATATCGCGTCTCCGGTTCGGTCGAAGAGGTGCACGCGCTCGGTGTCGACCGAGACCCCGACCGTGTCACCGGGTTCGAGTTTCATCGAGGCGCTGGTCTCGGCGACGACGCTCTCCTCGTGTCCGTCCACCTGCAGATAGACGATGTTCGACGAGCCCACCTGCTCGAACACCTCGACGGTCGCGGACGCCTGCGCGTCCGACGGATCGTAGTCGACGGTGAGATCCTCCGGACGGACGCCCAGTTCCGTGACGTCCTCCGAGTCGAGGGGCGACTCGAAGGCGAACGGGTCCGCGACGATGCGTCCGTTTCGTAGGGTCGCGTCGAGGAAGTTCATCGACGGGCTGCCGATGAACCCGGCGACGAACCTGTTGGCGGGCTGGTTGTACGCCACCTCCGGGGGGGCGACCTGCTGGAGCGTCCCCTTGTTCATGATCGCGATGCGATCAGACATCGTCATCGCCTCCTCCTGGTCGTGGGTCACGTAGATCATCGTCGTCTCCAGATTCTGGTGGAGCGACTGTAGCTCGGCGCGCATCTTCATCCGGAGCTTCGCGTCGAGGTTCGACAGCGGTTCGTCCAGCAGAAACACCTTCGGGTCCCGGATAATGCTCCGTCCGAGGGCGACCCGCTGTTGCTGGCCGCCCGAGAGTTCGCCGGGCCGTTGGTCGAGTTGCTCGTCGATACCGAGCATCGTCGCCGTCTCCTCGACCCGGCGCTCGATTTCGTCTTCCGGCACGCCCTCGTCCTCGAGTGCGAACGAGAGGTTCCGCTTCGCGGTCATGTGGGGGTAAAGGGCGTAGTCCTGGAAGACGAACGCGATTTCGCGCTCCTGCGGGGAATCTCCCGTCACGTCGCGGTCTCCGAAGTAGATGCGGCCGTCCGTCGGCTCTTCCAGTCCCGCTATCATGCGGAGGGAAGTCGTCTTTCCACAGCCACTCGGCCCGACGAGTACCAGGAACTCACCGTCTTCGATCGTCAGGGAGAGGTCGTCGACCGCCACGGTATCCCCGAATCGCTTATTGATAGCATCTAACGTGACTCGCATAGTTCCAGTTCACACGCGCATTCTACATGTATTTTTCGTAAGGGTTAGGCACGGACCCTCTATCGTCGGCGTCTCGGCCCGGAGCCCCCTACGAAACCGGGCCCAATCGAGTCAGACGAATGATTTATCCCGGATGATATCCATGTTAATTTGTGATGGAGGAACAGATGACAGACGGCTACCCCCGGCGCCGACTACTGCAAGCGGTCGGCGCTGGGGCGATGGTCGGGACCTCGGGGTGTATCGCGAGGGCGATCAGGAAGCAGAACGCGGCGAGCACGATCACCTACGGCGACCGAGAGGACACCGCCGACCTGTACGCCGAAAACTACAACAGCGCCACAGACGGGCTAGACGTCGATTTCACGCTGACGGACAGCCGGTACAGAGACACCATCACCAAGGTCAAAGCCGGCGCACGGGTTCCGGGCGTGTTGGGACTCGACGTCGTTCGGTTCCCCTACTTCGCGGAGATCGAGGTTCTCGAGGATCTCTCGGGGTTCTACCAGTCGCTCCCCTACCGGAAGGATTTCCTCGGCGACGTCGCCGAACTGTACGGCATGTACGACGGGAAACGACAGGGGGTCCCGTTCTGGCTCGACACCAGCCTCTACTTCTACAACAAGCGGCACTTCGAGCGGGCGGGGCTGGACCCGGAGAACCCGCCTGCGACGTGGGGAGCGTTCCGCGACGCGCTCGAAACGCTCGACGAGGGGCTCGACAAGAACCGTCCCCCCCTCGGAGCGGCGTTCACGACCGGTCTCGCCGGCTTCTTCGGCTATCCGTTCGTGTGGGCTAACGGGGGCCGGATAGTCAACGAAGCGCGGACGGAGGCGATGTTCGACGAGACGCCCTCCGTCGAGGCGCTCGAATACTGGGTCGACATCAACGACAGCGGGCTGATGACCGACCCGCTGTCGACAAACTGGACGGACTGGCACAGCATGTTCTCGAACGGCCAGTTGTCGATTATCTTCACCGGAGGGTTGGGGCTGAACAACATCGCGGATTCCAACCGAGAACTGTTCGAGAACGACCTCGGCACGGCGATGCTACCGAAACCGGAAGGCGGAACCCGTTCGAGTTTCCTCGGCGGCAACAACCTCGCGATTACGACGTCTCTCCCCCAAGAGGACAGGCGAGCTGGCGAGAACTTCCTTCGATGGGTGAACTCCGAGGAGGGGATGAAGACCACGTGGGAGCTCGGGTTCATGCCCGGGCGCAAGCGCGGTTTCGAAGTCGGCCTCGCCACCGAGGAACCGTACGACACGCTTCTTGAGGGGTATCGAAAGACGCTCGAACAGGGGAACACGCCGAAGTACCCCAACTACGAGGAGATCGACCTGATCTTTACCAACGCGTGGTCGCGGGCGCTTAGCGGGAGCGCGACCCCGAAACGGGCGCTCTCGGCGGCCGCGACCGAAGTGAACAACGAGGTATTCGACGATGTATAACCGAATACGGACCCGACGCGTCGAGGAATCGAGCCGACGAAGCGATCGAATGCCCGGCCGACCGGACCCCGAACGGAGGTGGGATCATGGCTGACGGCGTCGGTCGCGAGACGGGGGAGCTCGATCACCGCCTTACACTCATGCGGGAGGTCGACTGGAAACCGTACGTGTACGTCCTCCCGATGATCCTGATCTACCTGACGCTCGTCCTCTACCCGGTCGCCTACTCGCTGTGGATGAGCTTCACCGACTTCACGACGGTGACGCAGGTCGAGTGGGTCGGAATCAAGAACTACGCGAACGTGCTCACCGAGGGCCGTTTCTGGAACGCGCTCGTTAACTCAGCGGTCTACTCGCTGGGGACGGTGGTCTCCATCTGCTTCGGACTGCTGTTGGCGTTGATCTTGAACTCGGAAGAGATCCGCGGAAAGACGCTCTTCCAGAGCGTCATTTTCCTGCCGTACGTCCTCCCTATCGTCGTCGCGTCGGTCCTCTTCAGTTGGATGTTTACCGAGTTCGGGATCGTAAACTCGTTCCTGATGGAGATCGGAGTCATCGGAACTCCGATCGGATGGCTGAGTTCGCCGACGCTGGCCATGCCGACGGTCATCGTCGTCACGGTGTGGAAGAACGTCGGATTCAACATGCTGATATTCATGGCGGGACTCCAGTCGATTCCGGACGGCGTCTACGAGGCCGCTCGGATCGCGGGCAAGACGCGGTGGCAGACGTTCCGTCACGTCACCCTGCCACTGCTGAAGACGCCGTTGGTCATCACGACTATCCTCGGGATGATCGGCGCGATCCGCGGCTTCGACGCGATCTGGGTCATGACCGAAGGTGGGCCCGGCAACGCAACGGAGACGCTGGGCGTGTACTTCTACCGCGTCGCGTTCGCATCCGGCGATTTCAGTAGCGGGGCGGCGATCGGCGTGCTCATGTTCCTGATATCGATCGCACTGAGCGGTGCGGTGTTCTGGTACTCGAGGTGATAACGATGGCAACAAGCGATAACTCGAAATCGCGGTTCAGCGAACGATTGGACGTCGACTTGATCGCGAAGTATGCGGTTCTGATCGCGACCACCCTCCTAATCGCCTTTCCCCTGCTGTGGATGGTCTCCACTGCTCTCAAGACGAGTCAGGCGCTCTCCGCCTTCCCGCCGGAGATCATCCCCAGCGATCCGACCCTCCAGCCGACGATAACGGCGCTCACGTCCGGCCCGTGGGTCCAGTGGTTCGTCAACACGTTCGTCGTCGTGACGGGCACGGTGATACTGGAGCTGGCCGTCGCGACCCCCGCGGCGTACGCTCTAGCGCGCCGGGACTTCCTCGGGGAACGGCTAATCTACGTCTCGATCACGGCGTTCCTGATGATCCCCCCGCAGATCCTGATCCT
Source organism: Halopelagius longus (assembly GCF_900100875.1). Lineage (NCBI taxonomy): Archaea > Methanobacteriati > Methanobacteriota > Halobacteria > Halobacteriales > Haloferacaceae > Halopelagius > Halopelagius longus. The sequence goes on from NZ_FNKQ01000005.1 coordinate 159,361, forward strand.
GCCGGTGTTCATACAGTTCGCTCAGCTCCACCTCACGGGGACCTTCGTCGGTCTGATGGTCGCGTACACGCTGCTGTTCTCCGCGTTCGTCACGTTCCTGTTGAGCGGGTTCTTCCAGACGCTCCCGAGTGACGTCGAGGACGCGGCCCGAATCGCGGGAATTCCGGAGTGGAAGATCTTCCTCAAAATCGTCCTCCCGCTGGCGAAGCCGGCAATCGGCATCGCCGCCATCTTCGTGTTCGTCTTCGCGTGGAACGAGTTCTTCTGGGCGCTGGTCTTCCTCGACGACCGAGTGCTCTACACCATTAGCATCGGCCTCACCACCTTCGAAGGAACGCAGGGACAGTTCGCGATGAATCGACTGATGGCGATGAGCATCCTCACCTCGCTTCCGGTGTTGATCCTGTTCGCACTCACCCAAGAACGCTTCATCCAAGGAATCACGACCGGCTACGATTTCTGAACCGTGCGTCAGAGAGGCAGACGCTCGGCTCTCGATCTCGTGCCTTTGCTGCTCTTTCCGAACAGTACTCCGGGTTCGGTCCCAGTCTCGGATTCTAGTAGTACTGCTGTCAGATTGTGAGTCTCTCCGACTGCCGAGACGCCCTCGGTGTCCGGTGACGGGTCGTACAGCACAACGCACCGAAGGTGTATCGTCACTGGCAGCGTTTGACTGAAGCGAGCGTGTTCATGCAACTCGGATATCTTCCCGAAGACAGTTCAAACGCGTCTCCGCTGGAGCGAGGATCGACGTGACCACGATCACAATTCTGGATCTAGTATTGAGTATAATATACAATAGTATCGGTATAATAGCCGTCCGTGACGTCCAAATTTCGTACACCACTGAACTAACCTAGGAGCTGCGTTTCGTTATGGATTCACCGAATCTCACATCTATTGAGTGTAGATTTTGGACCGATTCTATATGGTTCGATCTGCCGTCCTTCGAGTGGAATCGAACGCTCTGATCGGCTATATAGCTCGAAAGCTACCAAAAGTGGTTTCACACGTGAAGACGGTCAGCGGTTTTACATCTCAGTGGTGAGGAGTCGGCGAGTTACTTGTCGATGGATTGCGTTATTTTCCCAATATTGGAGACGGTTCTGCGAGCGAATCGTCCAACGACCTGAGGACAGTCCGCTCGCCTACTCGACGGCTTCGTCGGTCAGTCGGTTCATCTCATCAAGAGGACGCGGGGTGGTCGTTCACCTCGACGGTCCATTCGGCGAGTTCCTCGAACGGTTCGCGTGTCGCCTCGATGCGGTGAGTAGCTTCAGCAAGTGAGAGGTTAACGTATCTCCTCGAAGACTTCACAACGTCTGCTACGGATCTCGTCATCGTTCTCATCGGAGTTGCTCCGTTCGCAATCGGGGGGTCTGGATACGCCGACCGGAGGGGAGTCGGATCAGAAAACTTCGATTTACGTTCTCGATGCTGGCCTACGCATCAAGGCTGTGACTGTTCGGTCTCTTTCGCCGTTGGACGGTTTCCTCCCGGGTCGACACGGACGTCTTCTGGCTGATGGGGCTATTTCTCGCTCTGAGTCTTCTCTGCTCTCTTCGACTCAGAAGAGCTTCCGTTTGACTACCGACTATCGGTGAGCACGTCTACCGATCGGTCGATTCGGTCTGTCGCGTTTCGGACGAAACCTCGGGAGTAGGATTCAGATCGTCTGCATCGCGAGCGCTAGTCTGATCTTCTGACGGACGCCACTTTCGAGGGTACCCTCGGATTTCAGCGGCAAAACGCAGGTTCTACGTTCGCCACAGCGTTAACTGATCCAGCATCGGCCCAAATCCAGTTGCTCACCGAGCGAAGGACGCCGTTAGGGGTATTCGACGAACCGTTTCGTGGTCTCAGCCGTCGAAGAGAGGGACAGCGGATAATAAAAAGCGTATCTACCCCATCAACACGTTGGGAACTGCAGAGTGCTATGGATGGGTCGTCTGCGGAAGCGGATTGGTCGGCATTATATCGTTGGTCTACCGAGGTACGCCGTTGCTTTCACTCCGGAATATCAGTAGCTTTGGATACTATCCCGCAGCGTTGGGATACCTATTTTACAGCCTCGTTTTCGGGGGTGGACTCGTATTGCTCGTGTTACATCGAGAGGCTATTCACGGATCAGGTTAGAGGAGGGAGAAGGAAACAGAACCGTCCAGTACGGGAAAAACTATCACGTACGGCGGAGGTAGAACAGACCATGGATACCGAACGACTGTTGAACTACCTGTTCGGTGCGTACATGGTCGTTGTACTCGTCGTGTGGAGACTGGGAGGTGGGTCGTCGGCATTTCCGGAAGTGTACGGACTAAATAGCGTCAATCTCGGACTTGTGGTAGCTCTCGTCGTCCTCTTGTACGCGTACATCTATCAGCAACTCTCCGAGACGTAAACGCCCCTCCCGAGTGACTGATTCGCTTCGGCGGGTACAGGGGGAAGGCGCTCCAATTGAGTATTTTCTTGTGATCGATATCGGTAGTGGTCATGTGCTCCGAAGCGCCCTCCCGTCGGGAAGCGTATCGAACATCCACCCCGGCTACGCCGCTACGATCGTGATGGTCGTACTCCCGGTCGGCCACATCATCGGCGGAACCGTCGTTTCCCACTTCGCTCCGTCGGAGTTCGCAGCCGTCCACCTGACGACGAGTACGCTCGTAACGGTGGCGCTTTTCGGGTGCGGTCTGCTGTTCGATTTAGAGCGGTAGCGACTCGGTACCGAGAATCCTCGTCGTTCGTACCGCCACTCGCGTACTGGAACCGGGACTCGACACCGCGAACGTGACCCCTAGATTAACTTTCTCGTCGGGTGAACCGGTTAGCGATGCCCTCCACACCGTTGTTCGAGCCGCGAGAGTTCTTCGCGGAGCGGTCGCCGTCCCTGAGTAGCGCCGCGATGATCCTGCTTCTCACCGGAATCGTCGCCGTCGCGAGTGCGGTACCCTACGTGGACCAGTTCAGTCCGGTCGAGTTCACGACCGAGATGCTCGTCTTCTCGGTTCTGTTCGGGGGACTGCTCGGTGCCGTCACAATCTGGGTCGCTTCGACGACGATAGTGTACGTACTGTCGGCCCTCGCGGGCGGGTCCGGACCCCTCTCGCGAGTCGCGGCGAACATCGGCTGGGCGCTGTTACCGCTCTTGCTGATGAACGCGGTTAAGACGACTTCGTCGTGGATTCTCGCGCTGGTCGGCGGACCGGCGACCGTGACGCCGACTCAGATGCAACTCCCGTTCTGGATGGTCGCGTTCAACGCGATAGTCGGCGTCGCGGGGTACCTCTGGATCGGATATCTGCTGACGTACGCGATACGCGACGCTCGGAACCTCGCCGTGTGGCGGTCGGCGCTTATCGCGGGACTCGTCGTTCTCGTCCCGGTTCTCAACTCCCTGACGAGCCTGTTGTAAGCCCCACCGAGAAGAGACAGCAACTCCGAAACGGATGCGAAGCCCGAACCGTGCGTCTCGGTACCGCGTGAGTGGCAACAGTCGAGATTCTACTCTCGGCGACAGCCCTACGTCGCGACGGTGAGACTCGGATATCCACGATTCGAGTCGAGCGTCGGCGTCGGGAGGACGCCGATAAGTGAAAGCTCACCGACAAATATATGGTCCCTCCAGCACCCTCTTCTCGGAAGAGAACGATGGCGCTCACGGAGACAGTCACGGACTCGGTGCCGGCTATCGCGGTGGAGGACCTGCGGAAGACCTTCGAGAGCGAAGACGGAACGGTGACCGCCATCGACGGAGTCTCGTTCACCATCGAACCGGGGTCGGTCGTGGGGCTACTCGGACCGAACGGCGCGGGGAAAACGACCACCACGAAGTCGATACTCGGCCTCGTACGGCCCGACTCGGGAACGGTTCGTATCGACGGAACCGACATCTCGGAGCACCCGCGGAAGGCGCTCGATAGGGTCGATGCGATGCTCGAAGGTGCCCGGAACGACTACTGGCGACTCACCCCCAGAGAGAACCTCCGCTACTTCGCGACGGTCGGCGGCGACGACCCGAAAGCCGTCGCGCGTCGGCACGAAGAACTCCTCGAGACGTTCGACTTGGCCGAGAAAGCCGACGAACCGGTCCGGGACCTCTCCCGGGGGATGAAGCAGAAAGTCTCGCTTGCGAGCGTACTCTCCGCCGACGTGTCCGTCGTGTTCCTCGACGAACCGACGCTCGGGTTAGACGTCGAGAGTTCGGCGACGCTTCGACAGGAACTGAACCGTATCGTCGACGACCGGGGACTGACCGTCGTGATTTCGAGCCACGATATGGACGTCGTCGAGGACGTCTGCGACCGCGTCATCATCATGAACGACGGTCGGATAATCGTCGACGACGACGTCGAGAACCTGCTCGAGCAGTTCGAGACGCAGGAGTACCGTCTCGAAGTCGGCGGTGCCGACAGAGAGGTGGTGGAACGGTTGCGTGACCGCTACGGCGTGAGCGACGTGGCGCGGTTCGACCGCCGGGTACAGTTCCGTCTCACCGCGGACAGCGCCACGTTTTATCGGTTGATGGACGAGCTACGGTCGGCGGGCGTCACCCTCAACTCCGTCGACACGGTACAGCCGGAGTTAGAGGATATATTCCTCGAAGTAACGAGCGAGGAATCGTGATGCGCTCTTCGTCCGGCGGGGGTGCGAGCTACTCCAATCTCGCGTACGCGGTGTTCTACCGCGAAGTTGTGAACTGGCTCCGCTACCCCGTCAACGCGGCCGGCGTCGTAATCGGTCAACTTCTCATGTTCGCGTTACTGTTCTTCGGCGGGCGGGCCGTCTTCGGAGAGGCGTTCGCAGGGTCGATAGGGAGCGTCGTCGTCGGCTACTTCCTCTGGTCGCTCGCCGGACAGTCGTACGAGGGCATCGTGAGCATCATCAGCCAAGAGGCGTCCTGGGGAACGCTCGAACGTCACTTCCTCAGTCCGTTCGGCTTCGAGCGCGTCCTGCTGATGAAGGCGTTCGCGCGAGTGGTGCGGTCGTTCGCGGTGTCGGTGTTGATATTCGGGGTCATGCTTCTCGTCACCGGAATGCGACCGACGATTCCGGTTTTGACGGTCCTCGTGATACTCGCGTGTACGGTACTCTCTGTGGTCGGCGTCGGATTCGTCATGGGAGGGTTGGCGGTGCTCTACAAGCGAATCAGCAGCTTCGTGCAACTGTTCTCTCTGGTCATCCTCGGCCTCGTCGGGGCCCCGGTACTCGAAGTTCCGTGGCTACGGTACCTCCCGGTCGTCCAAGGCAGTACGATGCTACAGCAGTCCGTCCGAGGTGGTATCCCGCTCTGGGAGTTCGGCCCTCAGTCGCTCGCGATTCTCGTCGCCGTCGCGGGCGGGTACTTCGCTCTCGGACTCGCCGGTTTCCACGTCATCCAGCGCAGAGCCCGCCGACTGGGCGTCCTCGGCGACTACTGACGGCGGGGCGCGGAACTACCGACCGCCGCCCCGTTCGACGACGAGATGCTCGGACAGCGACTGTGCACGACTCGCGGGAATCACGAGGTAGCCGTCTCCGTTCCGTTCGAACGAAGTGGGCCGTTCGGACTCCGAATCGACGAGGAACTGCCGCAGTTCACCCGTTCGAACGTCCATCGTGACGCTCCGTAAGGTTCCTACCTTCGACCCGTCGGACCCGACAACCGGAGTTCCCAGCAGATCCGTTCTCAGTACACCAGTCATACACCCTGATACTCTCGGTTAGTGATAAATAATTCGGAGGCTCAGAGCGCAGTTTCAGTCACGGCGGTCCCGCAGTTCGAACGAGTGCCGTCGGCGACTCACTCGACGACGGACTCGACGACAGTCCCGGCGGCGTCCAGCGTCAGCGTCAGCGACGCATCGTCCCTCTCGACGGTTAGTTGCAGCCGGAGGGGGTCTTCCGCGAGCGGGGTGACGGCGTCGTCGCCGAAGACGTCGAGATTCCACGCGCGCTCTTCTCGGACGTCCACGCCGCAACGCCAGTAAAACGAGACGACGGCGGGGTGGCGAACGACGGCCGCGCCGACCGGAACCTCGAACAACGGACCGCACTCCGGGCAATCCGCGACGAAGCGATACGTCCACCGCCCGTCGGCGGCGACGACGGACCGTTCGGGCGGGGCGTGACAGTAAGGGCAGACGCCATGCTGTGTGCTCGCTATCGCTTCTTCGAGCAGGCCGGACATGACGTCGACGAGTCCGGGCACGTCGCGGTGCGTCGCCCCGGCCGGCCTGACCGCTATCTGGAACACCGGGTCGCCGTCGGGCGGATGGACCCGAACCAGACTGTCCTCGTAGGTCGCAACCAAGGGGTCGCCGTCGACCAGCGGCGAGGAGCGCGCGATTTCGACGGGGCCGCGGGACTCGTGACTGCGCCACGCGCTCGCGCGGAGCATCTTCGCCGTCTCGAAGCCCGAAAACGTCAGTCGGTACTCGTCACCGGCTTTCTCGACGAACCCGTTTCGCAGCACGTCGAGGTGGTAGTTGAAGTTCCCCTTGTCGGCCACCGCCGCGCGCGTGCGGAGCGTCGAGTACGAACAACCGTCGGCCAGTCCCGTCGCGTTCGTCTGCTCGTACAGCGTATCGAGGATTCGGAGACGCGTTTCGTTGCTCAGTACGGAAAACGGGTCGGCGTCGACCGACTCGTCAGTGCCGGCCGCCGACTCGTCGGCGCGTGCGGAGGGTCCGGGCGAATCGTCGCCGTTACCGTCGGTCATGACTCCCCGATGTCACCGAAGCGACATATAATCCGCGGAAGAGTAATTCTCTGCTCCGAAGGTACTTCCCGTCGGCAGGTGAGCCACAGACACGATGCGACAGTCCCTCTCCCGCCGGCGGTTTCTCGCCGGGGCCGGTGCGGGGTGCACCGCCGTCGCCGGGGTCCCCGCGACGGCGTCAGCCGACGCCCGGTCGACATCCGCGGCCGACGGAGCGGTCCAGTCCGAACTCGAACCGCTCGTCGACGACGTAATGGAGTCGAGCTTAGAGGAGTACGATATCCCCGGAGCCAGCGTCGCCGTCGTGACAGACGGGGGCGCCGCCCTGACCAAAGGCTACGGAGTCGCCGACCGGACCGACGGGACGGCCGTGGACCCGAACGCCACGCCGTTCCGCATCGGGTCGGTGTCGAAACCGGTCGTCGCGACGGCGCTTGCGGAACTGGTCCAACGCGGCGACGTCGACCCCGACGCCGGCGTCGCCGAGTACGTCGACGTCCCCATCGACGGGGACGACGAGGAGCCGGTCACGCTCCGTCAACTCGTCACCCACCGAGGCGGGTTCGAGGCGACGAACCGCGGGATGTGGATTCCGGACGCCGAGAAACTCCGATCGCTGGAGTCGTATCTCCGCGACGACGCCCAGAAACGCGTACGACCGCCGGGTACCGCCGGCTCCTACTCGAACTACGGGTACGCGCTCGCCGGGCAGGTACTCGCCGCGACGGCGGACGAGCCGTTTCACCGCGCCATCGACGACGCGCTCCTGACGCCGGCCGGCATGTCGCAGAGCAGTTTCCGACAGCCCCTCCCCGAACCCCTCGCCGACGCGCACGCGGCGGGCTACGGCCCGACCGGAACGTATCGCGGGGGCGAGTTTCCGCTCCTCGGACTCAGACCGGCCGGAGCGATGTCGGCGACCGCGGCCGACATGGCGCGGTTCCTCGAACTCCAGTTGAACGACGGCGTGGTGGGAGGCGAACGGGTTCTCGAACCGGGGACGATAGACGCGATGCACGACCGATGGGCGACGCACCACGAGCAACTGTCCGGGATGGCGTTCGGACTTCTCGAGGAGTTCCGCGGCGACGTTCGCACGCTCTGGCACAACGGGGCGACGATGTCGTTCTACAGCCACCTCGTACTCGTCCCGGAGTACGACTTCGGCCTGTTCGTGTCGTTCAACGCCCCGGCCGGGAGCACCGCCGCGGGCGACGTCGTCGACCGCGTGCTCGGCGAGGTGCTCCCGGACCCGGAGGAGTCGTCGCCGTCACCCGACGGGACGCCGTCGCGCGCCGACGCTATCGAGGGGACCTACCGGTCGCTGCAACGATCGTTCACGTGGCACGACCGAGTGACCTCCGTCCTGAACGCGCCGACGGTCGACGTTCGCGTCGAGTCGGACGGGACGCTCGTTACGGAACAGGGAGACACCGCGCGGCGGTGGGTCGAAATCGAGCCGCTCGTCTTCGAAGCCGTCGAGGGAGGGCAGCGACTCGCGTTCGGCGAACGCGACGGGGAGATTCGGTACCTGTTCTTCGGCGGCAGCCCGACGGCGTACGACCGCGTCGACGGCCTCGAACGGCTCCGGCTCCACGGGATACTCGCGCTCTGTACGGTCCTCGGAGTGCTCTCTGCGGTCGTCGGGTGGCCCGCGGCCGCGTTCTACCGGTATCTTCGCGCGGACCAGGACGCCGTCGCCGGAGGCGGGTGGCGAACGCTCCTCGGACGCCGCACGACGCGGGCGAGACTCGTCGCCGGTGGCTCCGCGGTGGTCATCTTCGCGGCGTTGGCGCTGATAGCGGGCCACTTCCTCGCGACGCCGCTCGCGGTGCTCTCGGACCCTCCGCTCACGTTTCGTGCGCTGTTCGCCGGTCCGATACTCGGAGCGCTCGGGACGCTCGCGGCGGTCGGAGTCGGCGTTCGGGCGGCGAGCGCCGGGGAGTGGAGTCGGACGAGCGGAGTCCACTACGCGCTCGTCGTCGTCTCGCTGCTCGGACTCTGCTGGGAACTGTGGTACTGGAACCTGCTGTTCCCGCCCGGCTGAGGCGCGAGACCGGTTCGGCGGGCGCATCGTCCCTTCCTCTGTCCGCCCGCGTCGTTCGGTGGGGCGTCGGCGTCTTCCCCCGGCCCTCGGCGCGTCGGCCGCCTCGGCCGACGGAGTCGAATCGACCCGACGACGACGGCGACGCTCAGCTCCGATTTTCCGCCCGCGGATAGCGCACCAACTGCCCAATTCGAGAGAGGTAGCCCCTCAGAACCGCCGTCGGGTGCCTACAGGGCCATTATCACGAGAGATATTCGCACCCGCGACGTTATATGTGAGATATAATACTGGGTATCTAGTGCGCGACTCAGATACGATTCCGGGCGACGAGTCGACCGATGCGGTCACAGCGACCAGCATCCGAGATATCCGATTCGGACGTCGGACGAACGGCGGGAAACGGGAGAAGACATGAAGATACAAACGAAGCTCATCGCACTCTGTCTGGCCATCTCGCTGATTCCGGTTTCAGTCGTCGGCGGAACCGGGATATACGAGATGCAGGAGATAGGGTCGTACGCCCAAGAGCAGAGTACGACCCACATGGAAGAACAGGTCACGGGCGAACTGAACAACACGGTCAGCGCGCGGCAAGAGCAGATTCAGAACGTCATGGACGTGCGACGCGTGGACGCGCGTTCGCTCGCGGACTCCTCGCCGGTGCAAAACTATCAGGCGGCGAAAGCCGGCGAGTGGGACCTCGTCCAACGGCAGAGTCAGACCCAGCTCGGTCACATGGCGCTGCAGATGCACAGCACCGTCGAGAGTACGAAGCAGACCGTCCTCGAAGAGCAGTACGACGGCAAGCGGTGGGAGGAACTCACCCCCGAGCAACAGCGACAGGTCGAGCAGAAAGTCGAGCGGATACTCACCGGGACGAACGGCGACGGAGTGCAGTCGTCCGGCACCCTCTCGAAGATGTTCCACCCCGGCTACATCGGCGACACCGGGTACGCCTACATCACCGACCGAGACTCGAACGTCGTCGCTCACCACAGTCTCCGCGACGGGTACAACCTCAGAGAGGACGCCTCACTGACGGTCTTCGAAGGCGTCGACTCGACCATCGAGTCGAACTCCGGCGTTCGGAACGGCGAGGAGTGGGGAATCGCCGAGTACGACTGGGAAGACACCACCCAGCAAGGGAACCCCCTCGAACGGAAGTTCATCGCCTACACCTACCACGAGGACTTCGACTGGGTGCTCGCGCCGAACGTCTACTACTACGAGCTCCAGACGACCGCACGAGAGAGCGCGAAGGATAGGATCAACGCGTCGTTCCGGAGCTACCTGAACACCCGTTCGGTCTCTATCGACGGCGGCGAAGTGCCCGCGTACGAGGAGATCGTCCTGACCGACGAGAGCGGCGAGGGCGTCATCCGCGCCCACAGGGAGAACGGAGAGGTAGTCACCGAATCGGTCGAGGGCGTCTCGTACGCCGACTCCGACTGGTTCACGGAGAGCAAGAACCTCGCGAAAGGCGAGGTTCACGTCGGAAGCGTCCAGACGATAGACGGCGAGCAAGCGATGTACCTCTCGACCCCGGTGTACCAAGGCGGGGAGTTCGCGGGGTCCATCGCGCTCCGGTTCAACTACAGCATCCTCTCGACGCTCACGAACGGCGTCACCGTCGGCGATAGCGGCCACCTGAGCATCGTGAACGACGACGGACGGGTTCTGAGTCACCCGAACGAGTCCGTCGTCGCGTCGGGGTCGAACATCGCGAACGAGCAGTACGCGGGGTCGCTCGCCGGCGTCGCGCAGTCTCGGATACTCGCCGGAGAGCGAGGTCTGAGCACCTACGCGAAGCAGGGAAGCGACGGTGAGGAGAACTACTACGTCGGGTACGCGCCGCTTCAGTTCGGCGACAAGCAGTTCGCGCTCCTCGCGACGGTTCCCGAGGAGGACGTGACGGCCCCCAGCGTCGCCCTCGGGAAGGAACTGAGCGACAGAACGTCCTCGGCTCGGAACATCTTCCTCCTGCTTATCGGTGGCATGGGCGTCGGCGTCGTCGCCATCGGATACCGGGCGGCGACGTACTTCTCCCGGCCAATCGTGCAACTCCGAGACCGGGCGACGGCGCTCGCGGAGGGTCGCTTCGACGAGGACGAGAGCGAAATCGAGGCGTCCGACGACGAAATCGGAGACTTGGTCGAGGCGTTCTCCGAGATGCAACGGAACCTCAGACAGCAGGTGGCCGAACTCCGGACCGTCAGCGAGAACCTCGGCGACGGGAAGTTAGACCGCGACATCCGGACCGACCTCCCCGGGGAGTTCGGGGCCATCATGTCCGACATCGACGACGGCATCGAGAAGGTCCGACAGAGTCTCGTGGAAGTCCACGAGGTCGCAGACGAGTTCGCGCAGGTCAGCAACGAGACCGTCGCGAGCGCCGAGGAGATAGAGTCCGCGAGTCAGGCGACCGCCGAATCCGTCGAGGAGATCGCCCACGGGGCGCAACAGCAGACGGAACAACTGCAGGCGGCGTCCGACGAGATGAACAACCTCTCGGCGACCATCGAAGAAGTCGCCGCGTCGGCCGACGGCGTGGTCGATACGGCGAACGAGGCGGTGTCTTTGGCCGAACGCGGCCGGGAGCACGCCGCCGACGCCACCGACGAGATTTCGGCCATCGAGACGGAGACGTACGCCGCCGTCGAACAGGTCGAGGGTCTCGAATCGCGCATCGACGAAATAAACGACATCGTCCAGCTGATAACGGACATCACCGAACAGACCAACCTCCTCGCACTCAACGCGTCCATCGAGGCCGCGCGCGCGGGCGAGGTCGGAAAGGGCTTCGCGGTGGTCGCAAACGAGATAAAGACGCTCGCGAACGAGGCGGAGGACGCCACCGAGGACGTCGAAGAGCTCATAAGCGAGATTCAGGAGGACACCGACGAGACGGTCGAAGACATGCAGTCGATGCAGGAGCGCGTCGAAACCGGCGCCGAAACCATCGAGAACGCCATCGAGATGTTCGACGACATCGCCGACGCGAGTCAGCGAGCCGAACACGGCGTCAAGGAGATATCCGAATCGACGGAGGCGCAGGCGACGTCCACGGAGGAAGTCGTCTCGATGGTCGACGAGGTGTCGAGCGTGAGCGAGGAAACCACCTCGCAGACGAGCACCGTCTCGGCGGCGACCGAAGAGCAGACCGCCTCGATAAACGAAGTCAGACAGAACATCCAGAACGTGTCCGCCTCGGCGCAGTCGCTCCAAGAACTTGTGAATCAGTTCGACGTCGGCGAGCACGACGGAAGTGCGACGCAGGGAGAAACAGAAGCGGACGTTACGGAGCGCGAGGCGGGAGAAAATCCCGGAAGTGAGGAGGTCCAGGCCAACGTGAACGACTAATCTCGAATCGTCGTTCGTCCTCGGACGCCGTACTTTTCGAATTCGATCTTTTCCGAGTTTTAGACGGCTGTATCGGAGGTTTTTCATTCCGTCCCGACGAGAGCCGACTGTCGAACGGAGCAAACGTCTGAGTCCGGTTTTATACAATATCGGTTGTACTAAACGAGGGAGGAGAGACGCCGCAGACGCTCGCGTCGTTTCGCGAGTTCGACTCCGTCGTGTCCGCTCGATGCCCGTCTCCTGTGAGATGCAACGGTCGCCGAAACTGGCCGGGTGCCTGTACCCGGCCGTCGGGAACGGCGCGACTGGCCGAACGTCACTACGTACGAGAACGACCAGACGACGGCGACGGTCGTTCCCGAGGTCGTCCGGACCGTTCTCTTTATCCCGGGAGACGACGATACCCGGGACGAATGTCGGAGTCCTTGCCGAGTCCCGTCGCGACGGCGACGACGGTCATCCGCGTGCTCTACGCGGAACTGCTCACTATCGTCGTTGCGAGCCTGCTGACGGCGGTGGCGTCCCTGCCGCTCGTCACCGTCGGTCCGGCGATACTGGCCGCCGTCGAGGTGCTGACGACAGTCGTCACCCGTCGCGACACCGGCGCGCCGCCGACGGAGCGCGGACGAGTTCGTCTGTTCGTCGAGGCCTTCCGCCGGAATCTGAAGACGGGTCTCCCGTTCAGTCTCCTCTTGCTCTCGGTCGGCGGAGTGACTGCGTTCTACTACGTCGTCGGGACGGCGCGAAACGACGGCGGCCTCCTGTTACTCGCGCTCCTCGGCGCGTACGGCGTCGTCGGTGCACTAGCGGTGACGCTCCGGGTCGGTAGCTTTCGCGCGCGGACGTCGCCGCCGCCGTCCGCGGTTCGTGCGCTTCGGCTGACCGGACAGTCCTTCACCGAGTACGTCTCGTACACCGTCCTCTGGCTCGTCTCGCTCGCCGGTCTCCTCGTGGTCGCGAGGTACGTTCCGGTGACGGTGCCGATGCTTTTGGTGGGCGTCCTCGGCGTGATAGAGGTCGTCGCGTTCGAGGCGGTGGTCGGCGACGGCGCGGCGGCCGTCGCCCCGGACGCGGACGTCGAATCGTGACGTCGGCCCGTTACCCCTTCATGCCGCTGAGCGTCATCCCGCGGATGAAGTACCGCTGGGCGGACATGAAGACGACGATGACGGGGAGGACGATGACCGCCGCCGCGGCCATCACCAGTCCCCACTCGGTGAAGTACTGATTCCGCACCGCGAACAGCGCCACCGGCAGCGTATACATCGACTCGTCGCTCGCGATGATCAGCGGCCACTCGAAGTTCTTCCAGGTCGTCACGAACGTGTAGATGCCGAGCGTCGCCAGCGCCGGCTTGGCGAGCGGGAGATAGACCTTGTAGAAGGTCTGGAACTCGTTACAGCCGTCTATCTTCGCCGCGTCGCCCAGCGAGGACGGGAGGTTCATGAAGTGCTGGCGGAGCAGGAAGATACCGAGCGGGTTGGCGATCATGGGCGCGATCAGCCCCTGGTAGGTGTTTACCCACCCGAGGTTCGACAGGAGGATGTACACCGGGATCAGCGTCACCATCGCCGGGACCATGATCGTCGCGACGAACAGCAGGAACAACTTCTCGCGACCGACGAACTCGATCTTTGCCAGGGCGTACCCCGCGAGGCTGTCGAACACGAGGTTGAACGCCGTGACGCTGCCGGCGAAGACGATGGTGTTGAAGAACCACCGGCCGACGGGCTGGGTCGCGAACAACTCCTCGAAGTTCGCGAGCGTCGTCTGCTCGGGGACGAGCGACACGGACCCGGCCGTGGGGTTCGCGCTGAGCGCGGTCGACAGCATCCACCAAAACGGGAGGGACCAAAGCAGCGCGCCGAGCGTGATGCTTCCGTACAGCAACGCCGTCTTCGACCAGTAGCGGGCACCTGCTCGCTCGTATCCGGGGTAGTCGTAGCTCGATTTGGACATCAGTAAGCCACCTCGTCCTGTTGTTCGATCCGGTAACGGTAGTAGCTGAACACGAACACGACGGCGAACAGGAAGAACGCCATCGCGCTCGCTCGTCCGAAACTGCTCTTGACGAACGCCGTCTCGTAGATGAGGACGACGACCGTCGTCGTGGCGCGGGCCGGGCCACCCTCCGCGAACGCCAGCGCGATGCCGAACACCTGGAACGTGCCGATGATGGCAAGCACAGTGACGAAGAAGTGGGTGTTCCGGAGGTTCGGCCAAGTCACGTGGCGGATCCGGTCCAGCCCGTCGGCGCCGTCGATCCGAGCCGCTTCGTACAGTTCGTCGGGGATGTTCTGGAGGCCGGCGAGGTAGAGGATCATGTTGAACCCGATGCCGCCCCACAGGCCGATGAGCATCAACGCGCCCAGCGCCGTGTTCGGGCTGTTCGCCCAGCCGTAGGCGAGGCCCACCGGGCGGAGGAACTCGTTGACGACGCCGTTCTGCGACAGGATCCAGCGCCAGATGACGCCGCTCGCGGCCGCAGACAGCATCACCGGGAGGAAGTACGCGGCGCGGTACACCTTCTTGCCGCGGATGCGACTGTCCAGGGCCAACGCCACGAGGAACCCTCCGATGATCTGGACGGGGACCACGACCGCCGTGTAGGCCACCGTGTTCCGGACGGCGAACCACCAGAGATTGAACGACGGGCTCCGCAGGGAGGCCCAGTTGTTCTCCCACGGGAGCGGTTGCAGTATTTCGACGTAGTTCCCCACGGGGAGGCGCAGACCGAACACCTCCGTCCAGGCCGGTTTCCCGGTTCCGAGGAACAGGTTCCACTCCTGGAAGGAGAGGACGAAGGCGTACAGTATCGGCCCGAGCAGGAACACCGAGAACACCACCACGTTAGGGATGACGAAGAGGAAGCCGGCGAGGTTGTTCTCCTCGGTCGGCCGATCGACGACACGGCCCGCGACCGAACGGACCGCCGATCCGGCGCGCCGGAACGACGACCGGATGGACTCGGTAGGCGTGCTCACGGTCGATCACCAGTGTTCGTCTCGCCCGCCCCGTCGGCGAGCGTATCGCCGTCCGACCTGGTCGACGTCCCCACGACGCCCGGTGCGGTCTC
The DNA here is from genome assembly GCF_900100875.1 of Halopelagius longus. Taxonomy (NCBI): domain Archaea; kingdom Methanobacteriati; phylum Methanobacteriota; class Halobacteria; order Halobacteriales; family Haloferacaceae; genus Halopelagius; species Halopelagius longus. The sequence goes on from NZ_FNKQ01000005.1 coordinate 174,538, forward strand.
CTCGGTCCGCGTCCGGTTGAAGACGGCCTCCCCCGTCTCACCGTCGAACGCGTGGACGTGGTCGACCGGGAGAGACACTCGGACGCGGTCGCCCTCGCGGACGCGCTGGCCGCCCGAAACGGTGGCGACGATTTCGCCCATCTCGTGGCGCAGATGGAGGACGTTCTCGCTCCCCATCGGTTCGACGATGCTGGCGACGAACTCCGTCGTCCGCGGCCCGGGTTCGTCGGCGAGGACGACGTCCTCCGGTCGGACGCCGAGCGTCACCGAGTCGCCGCCGAGGTCCGCGGACAGTGCCTCGCGCTGGGCCTCGGTCAGTTCGTACGTGTACCCGGGGAGTTGCAGGTGTTCGCCGTCGAACGTCGCGTCCAGTGTGTTCATGGAGGGGGAGCCGATGAACGTCGCGACGAACTCGTTGGCCGGTTCGTAGTACATCTCCATCGGCGTGCCGACCTGCTGGAGTTGCCCGGATTCGAGGACGGCGATGCGGTCGCCCATCGTCATCGCCTCCGTCTGATCGTGCGTGACGTACACCGTCGTGGCCTCGAGTTCACCGTGAAGCTCCTGGAGTTCCGTCCGCATCTGCGTCCGGAGTTTGGCGTCGAGGTTCGAGAGGGGTTCGTCCATCAGGAACACCGCCGGGTTCCGCACGATAGCCCGACCGAGAGCGACGCGCTGTTGCTGTCCGCCGGAGAGGGCCCGCGGACGCCGGTCCAGTAACTCCGTGATATCGAGCAGTTCGGCGGCTTCCTCGACGCGACGCGTGATCTCCTCGTCGTCGAGGTCGGTCGTCATCTCCAGCCCGAATCGCATGTTCCCCGAGACCGTCTTCTGAGGGTACAGCGCGTAGTTCTGGAACACCATCGCTATGTCGCGGTCCTTGGGCTTTACGTCCGTGACGTCGCGACCGTCGATACGGATTTCGCCCTCGCTGACCGTCTCGAGCCCTGCGATCGTTCGCAGCGTCGTCGACTTCCCGCACCCGGACGGGCCGACGAGGACGAGGAACTCCCCGTCGCGAATTTCGAGCGACAGGTCGTCGACGGCGACGATGTCGTCGCCGAACCGCTTCGTCACGCCGTCGAGCGTCGTTCGTGCCATTCTAGAGTTGTTCGTTGATCTGCCGTTCGGCGGCGGTCATGGCGGTTTCGGGGTCCTTGTTGCCGGTCAGTACGGCCTCCGCTTCGTTCATGATGGTGTCGAGGATGGTCGACGTCTTGGGACCGAACACCATCGGACGGCTGGCGTCGCCCAGGTCGCCGAGTCCCGAGAGCAGGGGGCGGTCGTTGTAGAAGTCGCGGTCGAGCAGCGACTGGCGCGAAGGGAGTGCGGTCCCGGTGCTGGCCCACTCCCACATTCCCTCTTTGTTCGTGAGCGCCTTGATCAGATCGACCGAGGCACCGGGAGCGTTCGTTTTCGCAGACGCGGACCAGGCCGTCGTGAACGAGATGGTCACTTTCTCGCCGCCCTCCGGGGTCGGCATCCCGACCTCCGTCGCCTCGTAGATGTCGCCGTAGTCCTGTTCGAGCGTAGACACCGACCACGCACCGGTCATCGCCATGCTGATGCTTCCGTCGCCCATCGCAGGCGGCGCCCACGTCGCTTCGATGTCGTCGCCGTAGATACCCGCGAGGTCGTCCTCGACGAGTCCGTTGAGGAACTGCATGGCTTCGACGGCCTCCTGGGAGCCGACGACGGCTTCGCTCCCGTCCTCGGAGAGCACGTTGCCGCCGTTCTGCCAGATGAGCTGTATGAGCGTGTTCCGCGGCTGACTCCCGACCGCCATCGGAAAGTCGACGTCGGTCGACTCGCCGATAGCTTCGAGCGCGCTCCGGAGTTCGCTCCACGTCGTCGGTGCCGACACCCCGGCGGTCTCGAGGTGGTCGGTGTTGTAGAACAGGCCGACCGGCGTGAAGTCCTTGGGGATGCCGTACACCGTCCCCTCGTACGTGAACGGTTCGAGCAGGTTGTCGAGGATGTCGTCGAAGTTGTACTCCTCGGCGTCTTTTAGCTCGGACCCGACGCCGAGGAGCGCGCCGTTTCGCATGAATTGGGGCGCCTCGTCGGCGATCATGTAGAAAACGTCGGGCTCCTTGCCGCCGGCGAACTGGGTCTGAAGGTTCTGATAGAACTGCTCGTTGGGCGTGTTCTGGTACTTGACCTTGACGCCGTCCGTCGACTCCTCGTAATCGTTTAGAATGCCGGTCACGATCTCTCGTTCGAGTCCCTCGCCCCAACTGGCGACGGTCAGCGTGGTCGTCTCGCCCGAACCACCGTCGGTGGATTCACCGCCGCCGGTGCCCGCGGTGCCGCCGCCACCGTCGCCGCTACAACCGGCGATGCCGACGGCCGCGCCGACGCCGAGTGTTTTCACGAGCGAACGTCTACTGAGGTCTGGCGGATATGACTCTGTCATGGGTCGCTCCTTGTCATTGGGGAAGGACTATCCCCATTTATAATTTACCCACCATTAATGAATAGAGATAGACAGTTCGAACGAGATTTTATTAGCTTCTATCTACGAGAGGAGACCGAATGGTGAAGATTACCTTCATCGGAGCGGGTAGTATGGTGTTTTCCACGAAGCTCGTGGGCGACATCCTCTCGTTTCCGGAGCTCGACGACAGCACGATCGCGTTGATGGACATCGACGCGGACAGCTTAGAGAAGACGACGCGGGTCGCCGAGGCCATGGTCGCTAACGAGGGGCTCGAGGCGACGGTCGAGTCGACCACCGACCGAGTCGAGGCGCTCGACGGAGCCGACTACGTGCTGAACATGATCAACGTCGGCGGAACGGAGCCGTTCGAGAACGAGATCCGCATCCCGGAGAAGTACGGCGTCGAGCAGTCCATCGGTGACACGATCGGGCCGGGCGGTATCTTCCGCGGGCTCAGGACCATCCCCACGATGCTCGACATCGCGAGCGACATCGAAGAGGTGTGTCCCGACGCCCTGCTGTTGAACTACACGAACCCGATGTCCATCCTCTGTCAGACCATGTTCGAGGCGACGGACGTCGAGACAGTCGGGCTCTGTCACAGCGTCCCCCACACGGTGGAGGCTATCGCCGACTACGTCGACGTTCCCCAGGAGGACCTCGACTACTGGGTCGCGGGTATCAACCACGTCGCCTGGTTCCTCGAAGCCACCCACGAGGGAGAGAGCGTCTATCCGGCGCTCCGCGACGCGATGGAAGACCCCGAGATATACGAACGCGACACGGTCCGCTTCGAGATGATGGACCACTTCGGCTACTTCCCGACCGAGTCGTCCCACCACATGTCGGAGTACGTCCCTTACTTCCGGACCGACCCGGAAACTATCGAGGAGATGACCGGCACGGACTACGCCGAGCGCATGCCCACCGCGACCTACCTCGAGGGCTGGCAGGAGCGCTCCGAGCGCCGCGACGACCCGGACCTCGACGTCGACTTGGACGAGGTTTCGGTCGAACGCTCCGAGGAGTACGCCTCCCGGCTCATCCACTCCATCGAGACGGACACGACCCGCCGGCTGAACCTCAACGTCAGCAACGCGACCGACGCGATCACGAACCTCCCGTCGGACGCCTGCGTCGAGGTCCCGGTGCTCGTCGACGGGACGGGCCTGCACCCCTGTTCCGTCGGCGACCTCCCAGCCTCGGTCCGGACCTTCCCCCAGCAACACGTCGCCGTCCACCGCCTCGTCGTCGAAGGCGCTCTGAAGAACGACCGCGAGAAGATCCACCGCGCCGTCAAGCAGGACCCGCTGACGGCCGCCGCGCTGAGCCTCGACGAGATTCACGAGATGACCGAGGAACTGCTCACGGCCAACGAGGAGTACCTGCCGGAACTGAACTGAAGGTTCGTTTCGGCTCACTGCGCCGATATCTCACCGCCCGTCTAGCTCGTGGCGTCCCACGTCTCTGACAGGGGGGAGTACCGGCTTCGGTACCAGGACGGATCGAGAGCGAACACATTTTTGGTGGTCTCTCTCGGAGGTCGAACCATGACGAGAAAGCAGGCGGTCCAGCGACAGCTCGTAGAGAGCGGAGTCGTCGCGGTTCTGCGCGGCATTCCGCGGGAGAAAGTCGTCGACGTGGCGAGCGCGATTCACGAGGGGGGCGTCACCGCCCTCGAAATCACGGCCGACGCGGAGCGGTATCCGGAGATGATTTCGGCGGTCGCCGCGGCGCTCGACGGGACAGACGCCGTCGTCGGCGCCGGAACCGTCACGGACGCCGCCACCGCGCGAAACGCCATCGACGCCGGCGCGGAGTTCGTTCTCGCGCCCGACCTCAGCGAGAGCGTCGTCCGCGTCTGCAACCGCGAGGGCGTCGTCTCCGCGCCGGGCGTCACGACGCCGACGGAGGCCGTCACCGCGTTGGAAGCGGGGGCGGACATCCTCAAGATGTTCCCGGCCTCGACCGTCGGTCCCGACCACGTCAGCGCGTTGCGCGGACCGTTGGGCGACGTACCCATCATGCCCACCGGTGGCGTCTCGGCCGACGACGTGGCCGACTACTTCGAGGCCGGTGCCGTCGCCGTCGGCGCGGGGTCGGCGCTCGTCGACTACGAGGCCATCGAAGACGACGACATGGACGCCGTCACGGCGCAGGCCGCCGAGTTCGTCGAGGCGGTCGAAGCCGCCCGGTCGGACTGAACCGTCGCGGGGGTCGAGAGGAGCCGAGAGTTCGACGGTTCTCGTTCCGCTTCCGGCGGCGCCTCACCGGTCGATTTCGCTCGCCCGTTCCGCTCTGACGCTGGCTACCTCCTCGGGCGTCACGACAGCGAGGTCGCCGTCTATCGTTCGTTTGACGGCCGCCGTCGCCGCCGCCGTCTCCAAGGCGTCGTCGACAGCGCTCCCGTCGAGTCGCGCGGCGACGTACCCGCCGACGAACGCGTCGCCGGTACCTATCGGGTCGAGCGTGTCCGCCTCGAACGCAGGTTGTTCGAGCACCGCCTCGCCCGTCGCGGCGACGGCCCCCTCGGCCCCCCGCGTGAGTATCACCGTCTCGTGGCCGCCGTCGCGCCTGAGTTCCTCGGCGACGGACGCCGCGGTTCCGCTCCGGTTCAACACCCGTTCCGCGTCGCGCCGGGCGACGACGAGAACGTCCACGTGCGGGAAGAGGTCGGTCAGCGTCTCGCGGGCCTCCGCGGGCGACCAGAGTTTCTCTCGGTAGTTCACGTCGAAGTAGGTCGTGAGACCCTCGTCGTTCGCTCGGCGGAGCAACGCCGCCGTCGTCTCGCGGAGGCGCGGCGAGAGCGCGGGGGTGATCCCGCTGGTGTAGAACGCGGCGGCGGCGGCGAACAGGTCCTCGACCGGGAACTCCTCGGGCGTCGCGGTCCGGACGGCGGCGTCCTCGCGGTCGTAGATGACGGTCGTCCCGCGGGGGTCCCCCCCTCGTTCGATGTAGTACGTCCCCATCCGACCGTCGTCGCTCCACGAAATCTCCGTCTCGACGCCGTGCGCGGCCACGTCGCGGACCGCCCGCCGACCCAACGCCGAGTCGGGGAGTTTCGAGAGCCAGCACGCGTCCGCGCCGAGTCGCGCCGCCGCGACGGCGACGTTGCTCTCCGCGCCCGCGGTGCGGAACGCCAGTTCGCGGGCCGTCTCGATTCGCTCGCCCGCCTGCGGCGACAGGCGGAGCATCGTCTCGCCGAATGTGAGCAGTGAAGCCATCTTTGTCACTCGTCTCGCTACGTCACGCGACGACGGATGCGACTGTAAGCGTTCCGAACGACGCCGTAGGGTCCGTTCGAACGTCCGCGCGAAGCAACTCCGGAGAGGTGACCGAACTATCCGTGGGGTCGCTCCCCGACGGAGAGCGCCGATTACTCCTCGGCCGGCGAGAGAGACGAGAGGTTCGCGTCCGTGACGGCGACGGCGGCGGGGCCGACGGTCGGACCGCCGAGCACCCACTCGGCGTCGTCGGGCGCGTCCACGGACAGCGAGTCGCCGCCGAAGTTCGCAATCCACGTCAGGCCGCCGCGGCGCGAGGCGCGAACCTGCGCCGGGAACGCGTCGGTGGTTTCGACCCCGGCGCGGTCCAACAGGTCGCCGACCACCGCGCCCGTGAGGTCCGAGTCCGGCCACGTGCCGACGTAGGTGACGGATCCGTCGCCGACGGCGTTGCGGACGATAGCCGGACTCCCGTCGGCCATCGACCCCTCGTACCGACCGACAACCTCGGCTCCCTCCTCGGTCGGCGAGAGCCACTCGTTCCAGACGCGACAGCCGAACTCCCGCCCGCCGTACGTGAGGCGGGATTCGAGCGACTCGGGGACGCTCTCGTGTTGCTCGACGCGAGCACCGACGAGAGAGCGAAGGGGGCCGGGTTGGGCGTCGTCGTGGAGTTTGTTGTGGGCGTCCTTCACGCCGGACCGCATCGTCACGAGCAGTTCCCCGCCGCCCTCGACGTACGCGGTCAGCGTCTCGGCGAGTTCGTCGGTAGCGAGGTACAGCGTCGGCGCGACCACCGCGTCGTACGCCGCTAACTCCGCGGTCGGCGGCACAACGTCCACGTGGACCGAGCGCTCCCGCAGGGCCGCGTAGTACGTCTCGACGTGCCGCCAGTAGTCGAAGTCGGGCGTCATCGGTTCGATCTCCGACGCCCAGAGGTTGTCGTAGTCGTGGAGGAGAGCCACGTCGGCGTCCGGCGACGCAAACGACCCGTCTGCGTCGCCCGCGGCGACCGAGGCGAGTTCGTCGAGGTCCGACGCGGCGGCGACGGCGTCTCCGTACCCGCGGTCGGGGGTGCCGTCCTCCGCGAGCAGACCGCTGTGGTACTGCTCTTGGCCCATCCGGCACCGACGCCACCGGAAGTACGAAACCACGTCCGCGCCGCGAGCGACGGCGTAGAGCGCCCACAGGCGCATCGCGCCCTCGGCGGGTTGCGGCGAGTACGGCGGCCAGTTGATGTCGCCCGGTTGCTGTTCCATCACCCAGAAGGGCGCGTCCGCCGCGCTCCTGTACAGGTCGTGGTCGAGTCCGACGTTGTCCGGGTCACCCGCGCGCAGTTCCTCGTCCGATACCGCCTCGTGTTGCACCTGCACGTGCCCCGTCGGGTAGGAGTCCCACGACGCGAAGTCCAAGTCGGCCGCCACGTCGTAGGCGTCGAGGTCGTCGTGCGACATGAAGTTGTGCGTGACGAACCACTCGTCGTTCGCCTCGCGGAGGATATCGACCTGCAACCGGTTGTACTCCGCGACGCTGTCGCTGCTGAAGCGGTAGTAGTCGAGCAACCGGGAGGGGTGGTGCCCGGCGGCCGCGTGCCGCGGCGGGTCGACTTGGGCGAAGGAGTTCAGCGTCTGACTCCAGAACTCGGTGCCCCACGCCTCGTTGAGCGAGTCGATGTCGCCGTACGTCTCCCGAAGCCAGTCCCGAAACGCGCTCGCGCAGTCGTCGCAGTAACACCGAAGCGTCCCGTGACAGCCGTACTCGTTATCCGTCTGCCAGCCGGCGACCGTCGGGTCGTCGGCGTACCGGTCCGCCAGTTTCTCCGTGATTCGACGACTTTCCCGCCGGAACTCCTCGGAGTTGTAGCAGTAGTGACGCCGGCCGCCGTAGTGTCGGGTCGTCCCGTCGGCCTCCTCCTGCAGTATCCCCGGATACTCGTCTACCAACCACTTCGGGGGCGCGGCCGTCGGCGTACAGAGCACCGCTTGCATCCCGTGGTCGCCGATACGCGAGACGGCGCGGTCCAACCACTCGAAGTCGTACGCTCCGGGTTCCGGTTCCATCCGCGACCACGCGAACTCGCCCATCCGGACGTACTCCAGTCCGGCGTCGGCCATCCGTTCGACGTCCGCCTCCGTCCGTTCGTCCGGCCAGTGCTCCGGGAAGTAGCACACACCTATCGACATACGAACAGTATCTCCGCGCCGCTATAAGAACGTGCGGGAATCCACAACGAACGATTGTGAGTGTCGGGTCGGGAGAAGGGTCAGACGCTGTTGCGCGTGACGTACTGGTCGTAGTCCACCTCGGTTTCGCTCGTCTTCGTCTTGAGCGCCTCCTGCGTGTCCGCGTCGAACAGGTAGAGGTCCTCCTCCGCGAAGTCGAAGCTGACCACCGTCCCCTCCTCGGGGCGTATCTCGCTTTCGACGCGAGCGGTCAGGGCCACGTCGCCCATCTCGGCGTAGAGGAAGTTCTCGTTGCCCATGTGTTCGACGACGGTCACCTCGCTGGGCATGCACCCGTTCGAGACGGGGTCCATGTCCTCGGGGCGGACGCCGACGCGCACTCGGTCTCTGTCTGCGACCGGCGACCCGTCTTCGAGCGTGTACGTGAACCCGCCGGGTCCGACGAGGGTGTCGCCGTTCACTTCTGCGGTGAACAGGTTGATGCTGGGACTCCCGATGAACCCGGCGACGAACTCGTTGGCCGGCGAGCGGTACACCTCGTTCGCGGTGCCGACCTGCTGGAGTTTCCCCTCGTCGAGGATGGCGATTCGGTCGCCCATCGCCATCGCCTCCACTTGGTCGTGGGTCACGTACGCCGTGGTGACGCCGAGTTCCTGCTGGAGCTCTTGGAGTTCGGTCCGCATCACGGACCGAAGCTTGGCGTCGAGGTTCGAGAGGGGTTCGTCCATCAGGAACACCTCCGGGTCGCGGATGATGGCGCGGCCGAGCGCCACCCGTTGCTGTTGCCCGCCGGAGAGCTCCTTCGGTTTGTCGTCCAGCAACTCCTCGATGCCGAGCAACTCGGCGACGTCCTCGACCTGCCGGTCTATCTCGTCGCTCGACTGTTTCGTCGAGAGTCTGAGGGGGAAGCCGATGTTCTTCCGCACGGTCATGTGCGGGTACAGCGCGTAGTTCTGGAACACCATGGCGACGTTCCGTTCGCGCGCGCGTTGGTCCGTCACGTCGTGTTCGTCGAACTCGATTCGACCGTCGGTGACGTCTTCGAGTCCGGCGATACAGCGGAGCGTCGTCGTCTTCCCGCACCCCGAGGGGCCGACGAAGACGATGAACTCTCCGTCCTCGATCGTGAGGTCGAGGTCCTCGACCGCGACTATCCGGTTGCCGTCGTCGCCGAACTCCTTGCGAAGGTTCGTGATATCTATCGTTGCCATTGTTTTTCCTATTGTTTGACCGAGCCCGAGAGGATTCCCTTGATGAAGTACTGCTGCAGGAAGATGAACGTCAGGAAGATGGGGATGATCCCCAGCGAGGTGGCAACCATCACTTGGTCGAAGTACACCCGCTGTTGCCCCACGAGTTGCGCCAACGCGAGGGGGATGGTGAACATCTCCTCCTCCTGGAGGATGACGAGCGGGTAGAGGAACGCCTGCCACTGGTTGAGAAAGAGGATGATCGCGAGCGCCGCCAACGACGGAAGCATCGTCGGCAGCGCTATCTTGTAGTACAGTTGGAACTCCGTCGCGCCGTCCATCCGCGCCGATTCGAGCAACGCGTCGGGGATGGCTTTCATGTTCTGCCGCATCAGGAAGATTCCCAGCGGGTTCGCCGCCCACGGGAGAATCACCGCGAGGTACGAGTTCGTCCACCCGAGTTGCGTCATCAACAGGAACAGCGGGATGATGAGCAACTGAATCGGGAGGACGAGCGTCGCCAGTATGAAGTAGAACAGCGGCTCTTTGAACTTGAAGTCGTACTTCGCGAAGGCGAAGCCCGCCATCGAACAGAGGACGAGCGACAGCGCCGTGTACGAGACGGAGATGATGAGGCTGTTGCCGATGCTCCGAACGAAGTCTACGTTCTCCTGCAACGCGCGGAAGTTTTCGAGGTAGTGGATCCCCGGAAGGAGGCGGGGCGGCCACGAGAAGAACTCCGACTGCGGAATCGTCGCCGCCACGATCATCCAGTAGATGGGTATCATCACGAGCGCCGTGATAGTCAACAGGAAGATGTAACCTCCGAACTTCCACAGCGCCTCTCTCTTGGTTTCTTGCCGCATTATTCGGTGCCTCCGTACTGGATCTGTATTATCGACATGATGCTCACGAGGACGACGAGCGCGACCGAGACAGCGCTCGCGTATCCGAGGTTCAGTTGGAGGAACGCCTGCCTGTAGATGTACTGTACCATCGTGATCGTCGCGTTGGACGGGCCGCCGCCGGTGATGACGAACGGTTCCGCGAATATCTGGAACGTCCCGATGGTCGAGGAGACGACCACGAACAGAAGCACCGGCCGAAGCTGCGGGAGCGTCACGTAGCGGAACTTCTGCCACCGCGTCGCGCCGTCGACTTCGGCCGCTTCGTACAGCTGTTCGGGGACCGTCTGGAGGCCGGCCAGCAGGATGATCATGTTGTACCCGAGCCAGCGCCAGGTCACGGCGATGACGAGCGTGATTCGCGCCCACCACGCGTCGCCCAGCCACGGAATCGCGTCGGCGCCGAGGCTCTGGAGGACGTAGTTCACCAACCCGACGTCGCCGTTGAACAGCAACAGGAAGATGGTGGAGTACGCGACCAAGCCCGTCGCCACCGGCAGGGCGATGAGCGTCCGGAACAGCCCCTTCGCTCTGATGAACTTCGCGTCGAGCACGAGCGCCGTCGCGAGGCCGAGTACGACCATCAACGGCACTTGGATTAAGAAGATGAACGAGGTGTTGAACAGGGACTTGTGGAACAGCGAGTCTTGGAACAACAGCCGCTCGTAGTGGCTGAGTCCGACGAACTCCAACTCGGCTATCTGCGGTATCGCTATCTGGAGTACCCCCAAGTCGACGGTCAAGAGCACCGCGTTCGACGACCCGAGGTACTCGAAGAACGAGAGGTACAGCGTGTACGCCGTCGGGAACAGCAGGAATATCCCGAACAGGACGAAGAACGGCGAGATGTACAGGTACGGAAGGGCCGGTATCCGCGGAACGACGTCGGAGACGCGCTGGCGACGGTACCGGAACTGGTCGGCGAGCCGCCGGTACGCGCCCGACGAGCGAACTCTCGATTGAATCGCGTTCAGTACCATTCGGTCACACCTCCGTCGTCGCTGGCGCGTTCGTCCGGTTCATGGTGGTGGCTCCGGGTCGGGGCGCGTGGAGACGCATTATGCTACGTCGCGGTCGGTTCGGCTGGCGACCGTCTCCGCGGCGCTTTGCATGGCCTTCTCCGGAGACTTGCCGTCCAGCATGTTCCCGATTTCGGTGTTGATGGCGTCGATGACCTCCGGCGTATCGACCGTGTAGCGGTACGGCTCTATCTCCGTCGCCACCTCCGCGAACAGGCGGAACACCGCCTGCCCGCCGTAGAAGTCGAGTTCCTCGTCGTAGATGTCGGACTCGTACGCGGAGGTGAGCGACGGGAACAGCCCGTACTCTTCGAGCATCATGTTCTGGACGTCGGGCGTCGTCATCGCGTACTCGATGAAGTCCCACGCGCGTTCGACGGTCCCCTCGTCGTCGATTTGGGAGGGAATCGCCATGTTCGAACCGCCGCGGTTCGACGCTCGGGTGCCGCCCTTCTCGAACGCCGGGAGTTTGTACACGCCCCAGTTTCCGGCGGTGTCCGGAAGCTCCGCGCGGAGGGTGCCGTCCATCCACGCGGCGGTGGGGATGGAGGCGAGCGTTCCCTCGGAGAACGCGGTGAACCACCCGCCGGACCACATCTCGATGCGCTTCGTGATTCCGGCGTCGTGCATGTCCTTGATGAGCTGGGCGGCGCGGACGCTCTCTTCGCTGTTGATGCTCACTGCGCCGTCCTCGGTGAACGGTTGCCCGCCGAGTTGACGGAACAGCATCCGCCACATCTGCGGCACCGCCTGCGTCGGGATGTTCACCATCGCCACGTCGTCGGGGAGTTGCTTTCCGGCCTCGATGAAGTCGTCCCACGTCTCGATCGACTTCGGGTCGATGCCGGCCTCCTCGTAACGGTCCCGCTTGTAGAACACGCCGGTCGGGCCGATGTCCCACGGGAGCGCGTAATCCTTCCCGTCGACGCTGACCGTCTGCCACTTTCCCTCCACGATGTCCTCGCGGACGCCCGCCTCGTCGATGCGGTCGGTGAGGTCCATCAGGCCGTTCTTGCTCCCGTAGGCCGTCACGTCGTAGTTCTGAATGGACGAGAAGTCGGGCGCTCCCTTTCCGCTCGTAATCGCGGTCTGGAACCGCTGTTCCCACGTGGTGCCGCCCATCTCCTCGACCGAAACGTCGGCGTCTTTCTCCTCGTTGTAGGATTCGGCGGCGGAGGCGAGCGCTCTAGCGGCGATGTTCCAGGCCCACCCGTTAGCCGAGGACGCCATCGACGCCGTGGACTCCCCGCCGGTTCCGGTGTTCGATCCGCCGTTACCTCCGCCGTCGCTTCCGCCGGTGCTGACGCAGCCAGCCACTCCAGCGGCACCCGCTATTCCGAGCGCGTGCACGAACTGTCGACGGCGTACACTAGGGTCTGCAGAGTCTTTCATGGTTAACCCATCGAGACCATCTATGTGAAAATGCATTAACATTTCGGTGGGTCGCCTCCCGTTTCGGCGGAGCGTTCCCCCCGCGGCCGGTTTCGTTCGGAACCGCGTTCCCGCGACTGCGGCACCCACCCAATCGAAAGAACCATACTCGTTCACCGTGCCACGTACTGCCACATGGGTGACGACTGGCAATCCCCGGAGATTATCGGCAGGAACCGGCTCCGTCCGCACGCGGACGTGTTACCGTACGGCGACGTCGAGGCCGCACTCGACGGGGCCCGCGGCGCGTCGCCGTGGATTTCGCTTCTGAACGGCGAGTGGTCGTTCGAGTTGTCCGAGACGCCGGACGACGCCCCGGCGGGCTTTCAGGACCCGGCGTACGACGCGAGCGACTGGGACGACATCGAAGTGCCGTCGAACTGGCAGACGGAGGGGTACGGAACCCCACACTACACGAACGTCGTGTACCCGTTTCCGATGGACCCGCCGCACGTCCCGACGGAGAACCCGACCGCCTCGTACCGCCGCGCGTTCCACGTCCCCGAAGAGTGGGACGAGAGGCGGGTTCGCCTCCACTTCGAGGGCGTCGATTCGGCGTTTCACCTCTGGGTGAACGGCGAAGAGGTAGGATACAGCGAGGGGAGTCGCCTCCCCGCGGAGTTCGACGTGACCGAGGCGGTGACGCCCGGCGAGAACACCGTCGCCGTCCGCGTGTACAAGTGGTCCACGGGAAGCTACCTCGAAGATCAGGACATGTGGTGGCTGAGCGGCATCTTCCGGGACGTGTACGCCTACGCGCTTCCGGCGACCCACGTCGAGGACGTGGATATCCGAACCGAACTCGACGACGCGTACGAGGACGCGCACCTCCGCGCCGCGGTGGACGTGCGCAACGAGGGCGAAGCGTTCGCCACCGCGGACGTCGAAGCGGAACTCGTGGACGAGAACGGGGGCTCGGTTCCGGCGTCGCTTTCGGGGCAGACCGTCTCCCTCGACGCCGGGGAGGGCACCACCGTCACGTTCGAAGCCGAGGTGGACGACCCCGAGAAGTGGACCGCCGAGACGCCGAATCGCTACGACCTGGCGGTGACCGTCTCCGAGGGCGGTCGTTCGACCGTCGTCACCCAACCGGTCGGGTTCCGAGAGGTCGAACTCCGCGACGGGCGACTGCTGGTCAACGGCGAGGCGGTGACGATTCGCGGCGTCAACCGGCACGACTTCCACCCGGACCGGGGCCGGGCGGTGCCTATCGAGGCGATGCGCGAAGATATCGAGATGATGAAGCGGCACAACATCAACGCCGTGCGGACCGCCCACTACCCCAACGACACCCGCTTCTACGACCTCTGCGACGAGTACGGTCTGTACGTCCTCGACGAGACGGACATCGAGTGTCACGGGATGGAGTTCGCCGAGTCCGTCCAACACGTCAGCGACGACCCCGACTGGGAGGACGCGTACGTCGACCGGATGGTCCGGACGATAGAACGCGATAAGAACCACCCGAGCGTGATAATATGGTCGCTGGGCAACGAGTCCGGGTTCGGCGCGCACCACCGGACGATGGCCGAGGTGACGCGCGAACGCGACCCGACGCGACCCCTCCACTACGAGCAAGACTTCGAACAGGAGGTCGTAGACATCGTCGGCCCGATGTACCCGACGCTGGATGAACTCGAAGCGTGGGCCGAAGAGGAGGACCCGGACCACCCGGTGATTCCGTGCGAGTACTCCCACGCGATGGGCAACGGACCGGGGAACCTCCGGGAGTACTGGGACCTGTTCTACGAACACGACCGCCTGCAGGGCGGGTTCGTCTGGGACTGGTTGGACCAAGGCATCCGGCGGACGACGGCGGACGGCGAGGAGTGGTTCGCCTACGGCGGCGACTTCGGCGACGAACCGAACGACGCCAACTTCAACATCAACGGCCTCGTCTTCCCCGACCGGACGCCCTCGCCGGGTCTGACCGAGTACAAGAAGGTCATCGAACCGGTCGTGCTCGAGGCCGACGACGCCGAACGGGGGCGGGTTACCGTCGAGAACCGCTACGACTTCCGTTCGCTCGACCACCTGACCGCGACGTGGCGGGTGCTGACCGACGGCCGCCTCGTCCAGAGCGGAACCCTCGACCTGCCGTCCGTCGCGCCCGGCGAGAGCGACGTCGTCGCCGTCCCCGTCGAGAGCGAGTATCTGGGGGAGGACGGCGAACACGTCCTCGGCGTCGAGGTGTCGCTCTCCTCGGAGACGGCGTGGGCGGAACGCGGCCACACCGTCGCGACCGGCGAGTTCGAACTCCCCGTCGGCGGTGACCCCTCGGACCCCGTCTCGGCCGCGTCGTCGCCGCTTCGGTGCGAGGAGAGCGAGGAGGGTATCGTCGTCTCGAACGCCGAGTTCGAACTCGTCTTCGACGACACGTACGGCGTCGTCGATTCGCTGTCGTACCGCGGACGGAGCCTCCTCGAACGCGGCCCGCGGGTCGGGATGTGGCGCGCGCCGACGGACAACGACCGGGGGCTACCGCTTCCGCGAACGCTCCTCTCGACGCTGACGAAGCGATACGGGGCGGAAGAGACCCTCGGGTCGCAGGACGTTCGGTCCATCGGGTTCGCGCAACTGTGGCGCGAACACGGACTCGACAGCCTCCAGTTCCGCACCGACGACGTGACGCACGAGGTTCACGGCGACGACGCGGTGACCGTCTCCGTCTCCGGGCGACTCGCCCCGCCGATTTTCGACCACGGGTTCGGCGTCGAACAGACGTACGGTATCGAATCCGACGGCACGGTGACCGTCGAAACCGAAGTCGAACCCGAGGGCGACCTGTCTGCGCTCCCCTCCCTCCCCCGTCTCGGGCTGGATCTGACGCTGGACGGCGACTTCGACAACGTGACGTGGTACGGGCGCGGCCCCGGCGAGTCGTACGTCGATAGCAAGGAGGCGAACCTGTTGGGTCGGTACTCCCGGAGCGTCGACGAGTTGCACACCCCGTACGTCGCCCCGCAGGAGAACGGCAACCGGACGGACACGCGGTGGGTGACGTTCACCGACCAGCGCGGAATCGGCGTCCACGTCGCGGGCGACGGGACGTTCGACTTCGGCGCGCACCGCTACAGCACCGACGACTTGGAAGCCGCGGACCACCGGCACGAACTGCCGCGCCGCGACGGCGTGTGGGTGTCTCTCGACGACGACCACTGCGGACTCGGGTCCGGCAGTTGCGGCCCACCGACGCTTCCGCAGTACCGCCTCGAACCCGAACCGACGACGTTCACCTTCGAACTCCGGCCGTTCACGGCCGACGGCGAGGGACTCTGAGGCCCGTCCGCGGCGCACCGCGATGGAAACGCTTCGACGCTACTTTTCGGCGCGTCACTCCACCTGCGACCGGTAGTCGCGGTAGATTTCGTCCTGCATGACGGCCGTCCGGCCGCCGTCGACGAGGATGCTCTCGCCGGTGACGAACGAGGCGTCCTCGCTGGCGAGGAACGCGGCCATCCCCGCGACGTCGGCGGGCGTCCCGAGGCGGCCGACGGGATGTATCTCTTCGGTGTACTCGTACCGGTCGCCGAGTTCCTCCTGCGTTCGCGCTATCTCTATCCACCCCGGGTTGATGGTGTTGACCGTGATGCCGCGGGGGCCGAGTTCCAACGCGAGCGCTCGGGTCATCCCGTTGATACCGGCCTTGACCGCGTTGTAGGGGAACAGTCCCGGCATCGTGAGGTAGGCGTGGTTCGAGGACATGTTGACGATGCGCCCGCCCTCCGGCATCCGTTCGGCCGCGTGTTTCGAACAGAGCCAAAACGAGCGGAAGTCCGTCTCGACGACGAACTCCCAGTCGTCCATCGTCGCGTCCTCCGCCGTCGTCTCCGTCTGGACGCCCGCGTTGTTCACGAGGACGTCTATCCGGCCGTACTCCTCGACGGCGTGGTCGATCAACGCCTCTATCTCGGCGGGGTCGCGCATGTCCGCCGGGACGAACGTGGCCTCGCCCCCCTCGGCGCGGATGGAGTCGGCCACCGCCTCGCCGGCGTCCCGCGACCGGCCGTTGACGACGACGGACGCCCCCTCCGCCGCGAATCGGCGGGCGACTCCCTCGCCGATGCCGCGCGTCGACCCGGTGACCAGAACCACTCGCTCCTCGTGTCTACCTTCGACCGCGTTCGCAGTCGGTGCTGTCATGCGTGTTCACACGGTACGAGGGGGGTCGTAAATAGATTCCGAGCGGGCGAAACCGAGCGCCGGGCGCTACCACTCGGTGATGCTGCCGTCCTCGTGCCGCCAGATGGGGTTGTGCCAGTTGACGGTCTTCTCGGCCTGTTCGCGGACGTACGCCTCGTTTATCTCGATGCCGAGGCCCGGCGCGTCGGGGACCGACACGTAGCCGTTGTCGTACTCGAAGACGGTCGGGTCTTCGAGGTAATCGAGCACGTCCGAGGTTTCGTTGTAGTGGATGTTGAGGCTCTGCTCTTGGATGAGTGCGTTCGGCGTGCAGGCGTCCACCTGCACGCACGACGCGAGGGCGATGGGTCCGAGCGGACAGTGCGGCGCGAGCGCAACGTCGTACGCCTCGGCCATGCTCGCTATCTTCTTCACCTCGGTGATGCCGCCGGCGTGCGAGAGGTCCGGTTGAATCACGTCGACGGACCCGTCCTCGAACACCTCCTTGAAGTCCCACCGGGAGTACATCCGCTCGCCGGTGGCGATGGGAATCGTGGTGTGGGCCGCGATGTCCGGAAGCGCGTCGTTGTGTTCCGGGAGGACCGGTTCCTCGATGAACATGGGGTCGTACGGTTCGAGAGCCTTCGCGAGGCGCTTGGCCATCGGCTTCGTCACTCGGCCGTGGAAGTCGACGCCGATGTCGACGCCGTCGCCGACGGCCTCCCGGACCTTCCGGAGTCGGTCCACCGCGTCCTCGACGGTCGCCGGGTTGTCGACGCGTTCCAGTTCCTCGGTGGCGTTCATCTTCAGCGCCGAGAAGCCCGCTTCGACCTTCTGTTGGGCCTCGTCGGCCACCTCGGACGGTCGGTCGCCGCCGATCCACTGGTAGACCCGGATGCTGTCGCGCGCCGCGCCGCCGAGGAGTTCGTACACCGGCGCGCCGAGACTCTTTCCTTTGATGTCCCAGAGCGCTTGGTCGATACCGGCGATGGCCGACATGAGGACGGGGCCGCCGCGGTAGAAGCCGCCGCGGTACATCGTCTGCCAGTGGTCCTCGATCGGGTTCACCGGTTCGCCGAGGAGGTAGTTGTCCATCAACTCCTCGACGGCGGCCCGGACCGTGTGCGACCGGCCCTCGACGACCGGTTCGCCCCACCCGACGGTTCCGTCGGCCGTCTCGACCCGTAGGAACAGCCACCGGGGAGGCACCTCGAAGAGTTCGTAATCGACGATTTGGTTCATCGTTGCGTCATCTCGGCTCGTAGATTGTGTGTCCGATTTCATAGTTGTTCCGCAGGTTCGCCGTCGTGCGAGGACCGCCGAGGCGTCCGCACGTACCGGTGTCTCGCCGTCGGACGGTCGGTTTCCGTCGCCGAGGCTCTCGGCCCTAGCGAACCGAAACCGCGTACTGTAGTACGCCTATCACCGGGGTAACATCTTTATCGATAATGTATAAAACTTCTCGTGGCAGCAATCGAGCGGCGGCGACGGGCGTTCACCGACGGAGAACGCTTCGGCGGAATTCCGCCGCCGGTGGGTCGTTTCGCTCGGGCGGGCGGGGCGGATACCGCTCTCGATGACGCTCGACGCCCCCGGTTGTTTACCGATAGCGAACATTTTTCCGTGCCTGCTGTCACGTACCCGTATGGCCGACGAACAGATCCGAATCAAGTCGATCGCCACCTGCTTTCGGATCGTAGAGCAGATTCAGGCGGACGGGAGCGCGGGCATCAGCGAACTCGCACGGGAGGTCGGCCTCTCGAAGAGCGCCGTCTACAAGCACGTCCAGACCCTCTGTCGACTCGGGTATCTCGTTCGAGAGGGCGACGAGTACCACCTGAGCCTCAAGTTTCTCATGCTGGGGACGGAGGCCCGGAAACGGCTCCCACTCACCGTCGCAGAGAGAGTCGTGACCGAACTCGCGGAGACGACGGGCCACACCACGAACTTCATCGCGCGCGAGAACGACCGCGGTATCTACGCGCTTCGGGTCGAACCGGAGGGGATGACTTCGAAGGCACAGTTAGAGGGGAAGGAAGCCCCCCTCCACGCGACCGCCGGGGGGAAGTCGATATTCGCCTACCTCGACGAGGACGAACGCGACGAGATAATCGAGCGAACGGGGTTAGAGGCGTTCACGGACAAGACCATAACGGACCGGGCGGTCCTCGACGAGGAACTGCAGTCGGTACGCGACAAGCGGGTCGCGTTCGACCGCGAGGAGTTCATCGACGGCGTACAGTGCGTGGCGTCGCCGGTTCTCGCCAGCGACCACTCCCCCATCGGGTCGGTGAGCGTCACGGGCAACATCCAGATCATGTCCGGAAAGCGGTTGGAGGAGGAGGTGGTCGGACTCGTGGTCTCTGCCGCCAAGACCATCGAGAAGGAAGTCCGCACCACCTAATCGTTCGCCGATGGCGAACGGGGGTCGGGCCGCCCCCAGATGTACGCTGCGTTCGTGGTGCTTGGTGTCAATCTACACGTTCACGCCTCCCCGGCGGGTGGTAGAGAGACGGCTACCGTCCCCTATCGTTCACTAATAGTTAACGAGGCGGCGGACCCCGGTCGAATCGGAACCGAGCGTCACCGTTCTCCATTACGCTCCTACATCTGTAACGCTACGCGTATGGGCCGTTCGCTGGGACGTGGCGTCGGAGCGTCCTTCAGCGGCAGAGAGGTAATCTTGTACTATTTGTCCACGATAGCGGAACCCTTATGATAGATTTCCGCATACATATTCCGTGGCCGAGAGACCGAGAACTATACCGTGAGGCGTCGGTTAGACGCATCTTCCAGAGTCCGAGGCAATTTCTTCCGCAATCCCGCCGAGAAATGAGATACGGAGTCGTCAACTAGACGGCCGTAGCGGCCTCTTCACCGGTGAATTCGCCGTCCTTACACTAGGCCATCGTTCCTTCGTTTTCTGCGTCGAGTGAGTCGTGTATAGAAATTTTGTATTCGGACAATACCATCTGGGTCGGCGACGTGGGCGAATCGGAGAATTTCAGCGCCGCGGAATGTGTCACGATAGTACGAGATGGAAGTTAAGCGCGTCGAGCCGAAACTACCCGAGGATGGAAGCCGTCAATCCCGCGACCGGCGAGGAGGTAGAGACGTACGAGACGCAGACGGAGGAGGACGTAGACGACGCCCTCGACAGGGCGACGGACGCGTTCGACGAGTGGCGAGCGCGTCCGCTCCGCGAACGCGAGGAGTTGCTGGAGGCGGCGGGCGACGTGCTTCGGGAGAACAAGCGCGAGTACGCCGAAACGATGACCCGCGAGATGGGCAAGCCCATCACCCAAGCGGTGTCGGAAGTCGAGAAGTGCGCGTGGGCGTGCGACCACTACGCGGAACACGCCAGCGCGTACCTCCAACCCGAGCACCACCCGAGTCCCTCGGGATCGACGGTCAAGACCGTCTACGAGCCCATCGGACCGGTGCTCGCGGTCATGCCGTGGAACTTCCCCTTCTGGCAGGTGTTCCGGTTCGCCGCGCCGTACGTGACGGCGGGGAACGTCGGCCTGTTGAAGCACGCATCGAACGTGCCGGGGTGTGCGAAGGCCATCGAGGACGTGTTCCGCGAGGCGGGCTACCCCGAGGACGTCTTCCAGTCGCTTCTGATTCCCTCGGACCTCGTGGACGACATCGTCGAAGACGACCGGGTCCGAGCCGCGACGCTCACGGGAAGCGGACCGGCGGGCCGCGCAGTCGCCGCCACCGCCGGGGAGAACCTCAAGAAGACCGTCCTCGAACTCGGCGGGAGCGACCCCTACGTCGTCTTGGACGACGCCGACCTCGACGCCGCCGTCGAAACCGGCGCGTGGGCGCGCAACCAGAACGGCGGCCAGTCCTGCATCGCCGCCAAGCGCTTCGTCGTCCACGAGGCCGTCTACGACGACTTCCTCGACCGGTTCGTCGAGGAGATAGACTCCTACGTCGTCGGCGACCCGATGGACGAGGAGACGGACGTCGGCCCGCAGGCCAAACCGAGCCTGATGGACGAACTCCACGAACAGGTCGAAGAGAGCGTCGAAGCGGGCGCGAACGTCGCCCTCGGCGGCGAACCGATGGACCGCGAAGGAGCGTTCTACCCGCCGACGGTCCTGACCGACGTGCCCGAAGGGTGCCCCGCCGACACCGAGGAGGTGTTCGGCCCGGTCGCGACCGTCTACGAGGTGTCCGACGAAGAGGAGGCCGTCGAGAAGGCCAACGACACCCAGTTCGGCCTCGGCGCGAGCGTCTGGACCGAGGACCGCGAACGCGGAGAACGCCTCGCCCGGCAGATAAACGCCGGATGCGTCTACGTCAACCAGTTGGTGAAGTCCGACCCCCGCGTGCCGTTCGGCGGCGTCAAGGAGTCGGGCTACGGGCGCGAACTCTCCGAGGTCGGAATCAAGGAGTTCCTCAACGAGAAGACGGTGTGGGTCGAATGAAGGCATCCGACCTGTTCGTCGAGTGCCTCGAACGGGAGGGCGTCGAACACGTTTTCGGCATCCCCGGCGAGGAGACGGAGGACCTCCTGTTTTCGCTCCGCGACTCGGACGTGACGTTCGTCCCGGTCCGGCACGAACAGGGGGCCGCGTTCATGGCCGACGTGCACGGCCGGTTGACGGGCGAGGCGGGCGTCTGCCTCTCGACGCTCGGCCCGGGCGCGACCAACCTGCTGACGGGCGTCGCCGACGCCCACCGCGACAAGAGTCCGCTGGTGGCCGTCACCGCCCAGGGCGGACTCGAACGACTCCACAAGGAGAGCCACCAAGCCCTCAACGTCGTCAGAATCTACGAGTCGGTGACGAAGTGGAACACCCAACTGGACGACCCGGGCATCATCCACGAGTCGGTCCGCAAGGCGTTCAAGGTCGCCGAGTACGAGAAGCCCGGCGCGACGCACCTCGAACTCCCCGAGGACGTGGCGGCCGAAGAGACGGACGCGCGTCCGCTTCCCGTCCGGGAGGACGTCCGCTTCGCCGCCCCCGACGCCGACACCCTCGACCGGGTGAAGGAGTTGCTCCGGGAGGCGGACCGACCGCTGATAATCGCCGGTAACGGCGCGGTCCGGACGCACGCGGCGTCGCAACTCCGCGAACTGGTGCGCGTCACGGACCTCCCGGTCGCGTCGACGTACATGGGCAAAGGCGCGGTGTCGGACGCCGACGAGCACTCGCTGATGACGCTCGATTCGGGCGCGGACGGCGAGGCCGCAAGCGCCATCGAACAGTCGGACCTCGTGCTGACGGTGGGCTACGACATCGCCGAGCACGACCCGGCGAAGTGGGGGCGGAGCGACACCCCCGTCGTCCACGTCGACACCGAACCCGCGGAGGTGTACGAGGCGTACAACCCCGCAGTGGAGGTTGTCGCGGACATCGGCCGAACGCTCGAAGAACTCGCCGAGTGGTGCGGGGCCGGCGAGTTGGGGTTCGACCCCGACTGGTACGCCGACCTGCGCGAACGCATCGTCGAGGACGTAACCGTCGAACCCGCGGAGTCGGCGCCGTTCACCGTTCGGGGGGTGCTCCCCCTCCTGCGGGAGGCGATGGACCCCGAGGACGTTCTCGTCTCGGACGTGGGGAGCCACAAGATGGCGATAGCGCAGAACTTCCCGACGTACGAGCCGAACACCTGCATCGTCTCGAACGGCCTCGCCTCGATGGGGATTTCGGTCCCCGGCGGCGTCGCCGCGGACCTCGCGACGGACGGAAACGTCGTCGCCGCGACGGGCGACGGCGGGTTCCTGATGAACGCCGCCGAGATAGAGACGGCGACCCGAATCGGCTGTGAGTTCACCATCGTCGTGTTCGTAGACGACGACTACGGCCTCATCTCCGAGAAGCAACGCGACCACACCGGTGAATCGTTCGGAACCGGGTTAGGCAACCCCGACCTGGTTCCCTTCGCCGAGAGTTTCGGAATCGACGGCTACCGACCGCAGTCGCGGGCGGAACTCGAAGCGGCCATCGAGGAAGCAGTGGGCGGCGACATGTCGCTGATAGCGGTCGACGTGGAGTGACGGCGCGCTTCCGCGTCGGACTCGGACCCTCTCGGTTCGTCCGCTCAAACTGTCGCCCCGTTTTCGCTCGCTAATCAGCGACAGCCTCACACTTCGAAGGGAGGAGATGACCATCACGCGATACACCTGACTCAACCGAGCTACCGCTAACGACGTATATTCGGCCGGCATCTCCGGATACAACGGAGATACCTCGCAACGCTCGGCGCCGCCGCCGTCGTCCCGCGCTACGCTCACTGAGAACTAGGTTGGCATTTGCTAAAGATAATTTTAGGAGCCAAGAACTCCACTTTCCGAGTGGAGACAAATAGAACTGTGAGCAAAAGAATTACCGTAGAGTTCATAAGGTATACTCGCACATTCCGAACTAGGAGAGATAACTGATGTCTGAAAACAAACGCAAGCGAAACCACGAGTGGTGGCCGAACCAGCTGAAGTTAGACGTTCTCGACCAGAACGCCGAGAACGTCGGCCCGTACGACGACGACTTCGACTACGCCGAGGAGTTCCAGAAGCTCAACCTCGAAGAGGTGAAGGCGGACCTCAAGGACCTGATGACCACGTCGCAGGAGTGGTGGCCGGCCGACTACGGCCACTACGGTCCGCTGTTCATCCGGATGGCGTGGCACAGCGCCGGCACCTACCGCACCGTCGACGGCCGCGGCGGCGCCTCCGGCGGAAACCAGCGCTTCGCGCCCCTCAACAGTTGGCCCGACAACGTGAACCTCGACAAGGCGCGCAGGCTGCTGGAGCCGATAAAGCAGAAGTACGGCCGCAAGCTCTCGTGGGCCGACCTCATCGTCCTGGCCGGGAACACCGCCCTCGAATCGATGGGAATGGAGACGCTCGGCTGGGCCGGCGGACGCGAGGACGAGTTCGAGCCCGACGAGGCCGTCTACTGGGGTCCCGAAGACGAGTGGGAAGCGCCCCAGGAGAACCGCTTCGACGAGGAGGGCGAACTCGACGAACCGCTCGGCGCCACCGTGATGGGGCTCATCTACGTGGACCCCGAGGGCCCGGACGGTAACCCGGACCCCCTCGCGTCGGCGGAGAACATCCGAAAGGCGTTCGGCCGCATGGCGATGAACGACGAGGAGACCGCCGCGCTCATCGCGGGCGGACACACGTTCGGGAAGTCCCACGGCGCCACCGACGGCGACACGGGACCCGAGCCCGAAGCGGCACCTATCGATGCTCAGGGCCTGGGTTGGACGGACGCCGGCAAGGGCTCGGAGACGACCGGTAGCGGCATCGAGGGCGCGTGGAACGCGTGGCCGACGATGTGGGACACCTCCTACCTCGACAACCTGCTCGACTACGAGTGGGAACTGACGGAGAGTCCCGCCGGGGCCAAGCAGTGGGAACCGGTCGAGGAGGAGGCGCACGACACCGTGCCGGACGCCCACGACCCCTCGGAGAAGCACGCCCCCATGATGATGACGTCGGACCTCGCCCTCAAGCGGGACCCCGAGTTCCGGGAGATAATCGAGGGCTTCCGCGAGGACCCCAAGGAGTTCCAGCAGGCCTTCGCTCGCGCGTGGTTCAAGCTCATCCACCGCGACATGGGCCCGAAGGAGCGGTTCCTCGGTCCGGACGCCCCCGAGGAGACGTTCATCTGGCAGGACCCCCTCCCCGAGGCCGACTACGACCTCATCGGCGAGGAAGAAGCCGACGAACTGAAGGAGGAGATTCTCGACTCGGAGCTCTCCGTCTCCCAACTCGTCAAGACGGCGTGGGCGGCGGCGTCGACGTACCGCGACAGCGACAAGCGCGGCGGCGCCAACGGCGCTCGCATCCGCCTCGAACCGCAGAAGAGCTGGGAGGTCAACGAGCCCGCGCAGCTGGAGACGGTGCTTTCGACCTACGAGGAGATTCAAGAGGAGTTCAACAACTCGCGCTCCGACGACGTGTGCGTCTCGCTGGCCGACCTCATCGTTCTGGGCGGTAACGCGGCCGTCGAGAAGGCCGCGGAGGACGCCGGGTACGACGTCGAGATTCCGTTCGAGCCCGGCCGCACCGACGCCACGCAGGAGCAGACCGACGAGGAGTCCTTCGAGGTGCTCAAGCCGAAAGTCGACGGGTTCCGCAACTACTTCGGCGGCGAGTACGACCAGCCCGCAGAGGACCTGCTGGTCGACCACGCCGACCTGCTGGACCTGACGGCCTCGGAGATGACGGTTCTGGTCGGCGGCATGCGCGCGCTGGGCGCGAACTACCAGGACTCCGACCTCGGCGTCTTCACCGACGAGCCGGGGACGCTGACCAACGACTTCTTCGTGAACCTGACCGACATGGGCTACGAGTGGGAGCAGGCCTCGGAGTCCGAGGAAGTCTACGAACTGGTCGACCGCGAGACGGGCGACGTCGAGTGGAAGGGCTCCCGAATCGACCTCATCTTCGGGTCGAACTCCCGTCTGCGGGCCATCGCGGACGTCTACGCGGGCGAGGAGGAGAAGTTCGTCGAGGACTTCGCGGACACCTGGAGCAAGGTCATGAAGCTCGACCGCTTCGACCTCGAGTAATCTCGCCCGAGAACCGTCCGTTTCGGACCGCGACCGTCCGTCGCGTCCGACACCTCGCGTAACTCCCGCGACGTTCTACGCGGCGTGCTTCCCGCCGACGGACGTTCATCGTCGACCCTTACACCGTTACGAGCGTAACGAGACCGATCACTCGTGACCGGGCCGGTCACGGAGGAGCGGCGTACGCACTGACGGCGCTCGTACCGATTCTCGCGGCGTTCTGAGTGTGGGCTGTTAACGCGATGACCAGTAAACCTTTCAGTTGAGAGTCAAAAATACGTGATATGGCAGTCGGAAAAGCCCTCCAAAGCGTGCCGACGGCGTTGGCGCGCAACCCCCTCATCGTCGCACTGTTCGCCGTGTTCGGCCTCGTACAGTCCGTACAGGTGGTCACACAGCAACTGAGTCCGATAGTCGGACTGGCACTGTCCGCCCTCACGATCCTCCTGTACGTGCTGGGGATGCCGTTCGTCCAAGGCGGCCTCATCGCCATGGCCGACGAGTCCCTCCGCGGACGCACGACGCTCGGGACGTTCCTCCGCGCGGGAAAGTCGAACTACCTGTCGCTGTTCGGCGCGACCCTCATCGTGTTCTTAGTGAACGCCCTCATCGGTATCGCCGTCGTGGCGGCCGTCCTCACCGGGGCCGTCTCGCTCGCGGCAGTAGAGAGCGGGAGCGGACTGCTCGTCGCCGGGGCGGTCGCCCTCCTCGCGGCGGTTCTCTACCTCGCGTTCTCCTTCTTCGTCCAATTTTACGGCCAAGAGATAGTCCTAAACGATGCCAGCGCCGTCGCGGGCCTCAAGGGAAGCGCCTCGCTGGTGCGGAGAAACCTCCTGAGCGCGGCCGGCTACCTCGTCGTCTCGTTCGTCGGCGGCGGTGCGCTCGGAGCCGTAATCGGGGTCGCGTCGACTCTACTCCTCCCGCAACCGAGCCTCCACGGGACACTGAACCAAGCGGCCGTTCCCGGTCTGGTCGGCTACATCGTCGTCACGGTTCTCGTGACCGCACTCCTCGGGAGCATCCTCCTCGTGTTCTCGGTGGCGTTCTACAGGGAGATTCACGGCGGTCGCTCCCGGACGTCGGAGGCGGCGGGCGTCTGAAGGCTACTCCGTCGGCCGTCTCCGGTCACGGAGTTAGCGGCCCCATTACCGCGTTATAAACATCGTAACGGCGTTCTACTCGGTGACGCTCACCGCCTCGAAGTGAATCGAACTCGCCTCTCCGTCGGGCAGGGAGCCGGACTGGCGAGCGTCGTCGCCGTCAACCTCGTACCGGTGGTCGGCGTCGCGGCGTTCGGATGGAGCCTCGCGTCCCTGCTCGCGTTGTACTGGTTCGAGGCCGTTTCGACGTCGCTGGTCGCCGCGGCGAAGGCCCTGTTCGCCGAACGCGCGTCCGCCGACGAGGGCGTCCGGCTCAACCCTCTGAGCGAACTCCGGGAGAAACGCGGCGGGGTGCGCATCCGCCCGGGGTGGCCGCGAGCGTACGTCCGAAACGTTCCCTTCGCGGCCGGAATCGTGAGCACGTCGACGCTACTCCTCGCGGGCTACGGATTCGCGTTGACGGCCGAACTCTCGATACGACCGACCGACGCGTTCTCGACCGGAGTCCTCCTGAGCGCCGGCGGACTCCTCCTCGCTCGAATCGTCGAGTTCCGCGTCGAGTATCTCGGGCGGGCGGAGTACGCCGACACGTCCGCGCGGACGATAGCCGCCGCACCCGCGCGTCAGGTCCTGTTTCTGACCCTCATCGCGTCGATTGCGGCCGTCCTCGAAGGGCGGGAGGGCGGCGTCGTCCTCCTCGTCGGCGTCGTCGCCGCCAAGACGCTCTCCGAGTCGTACGGTTTCTACGCGGAGCATCTGGACCGCTCCCCCGGGCGCGTGGGGAGGTGGCTCCTCGGACCGCGGGACGCCTCCGACCCGCCGCCGACCGTCGAGATGCCCGACGACGACCCGAGGATACGCGTCCGAACCGACTCGAAGGCGGTGTTGCTCGGCGCGTTCGCCCCCCTCGCCTCCGGTCTCCTGAGTCG
This sequence comes from Halopelagius longus, assembly GCF_900100875.1. Lineage (NCBI taxonomy): Archaea > Methanobacteriati > Methanobacteriota > Halobacteria > Halobacteriales > Haloferacaceae > Halopelagius > Halopelagius longus. The sequence goes on from NZ_FNKQ01000005.1 coordinate 201,616, forward strand.
TCCGGGCTACGTCGGAGCGGTCCTCGCGGCGGCGGGCGTCCTCGCTCTCGGACCCGCCGTCGTGGCCGTCGCAGTCGGCCTGTTGACGGTCGTCGCGGCCGCCAAAGTCGGGAGCTACTACCTCCGCTACGGGACGGTCGAGTACCAACGGCGGGGTGACCGCATCGTGGCGTACGACGTCGCCCTCGGCGAACCGCAGTGGGCGGTCGACGCAGACGAAGTAGACGACGTTTCGGTCCGGAATCGAATCTCCGACCGACTGCTCGGGACGACGACCGTCGAGTTATCGGGGGTCGAGTCCGCGGGGCGGTCGGCGCTCGAAATCGGTCCCGTCGACGACTTCCACCGGGTCGCGGAGGCGTTCGGACTCCCCGTGAACGATGCGAGTCACCCGGAGACGAATCGGAGGGCGGTCGTCGTCGCACTCGCACTCGCGGCCTGCTTTCTGGCCGTGCCGGCGGGACTGTTCGTCGCGCCCGGCGTCGCCGCCGGGACGGCAGTCGCCGTCACGTTCCTGCTAAGCCCGTTCGTCCTGTTGGTCGTCGGCGCGTTGGTCGGCGAGGCACTGTCGCTGTTGTGACGGTGGCGTCGCGGGGGTCGTCCGCACGAACCGACGGTCGGTCCCGAAACGTCTAAGGTATCTAACCGTAACTGCGGAGTATGGTCCCCCTGTTCGTTCCCGGACTGCCGGGCGGTCCCGAACTCCTCATCGTCCTCCTGATGGTGGCGATGTACGTCGTACTGCCGGTTCTGGGTATCGTAGCCGTATACAACTTTTTGGACGGCAAGCGCGGATACGAAGAGCGGATTACGCGCCTCGAACGGCGGGTTGCGGAACTCGAAGACGAACTGGAGTAAACCCCGCCGCCGAGCCGACGAGTTCGACGGGTCCCGTCAGTCGAACGTGTAGTCGCGGTAGCGTCGAATCGCGTACCGATACGAGAGCAACGGGACGCCGCACGCCAACAGGAGGTACGCGCCGGCCCCGCCGACGAACGCGGGAGTCACGCCGAGGTGGCCGGCGAGCGTGAACCAGAGGAGGACCACGCCGACGGCCGTCCCGCCGCCGACGACGAACATGTACGTCACCATCACGAGCGTCGAGGGGACGACGGTCTCGGTGCCCCAGACTTCGCGCTCCTCGTAGATGGGGTACGCCGCGCCCACGCCGACTGCGAACGCGGCGGCGGCGACGCACAGTCCGACGCCGGCCGCGGCGAAGGCGACTGCGAACGAGGGGGAGACGCCGACGGCGACGGACGCGAGGGGGACCAGAACCGCGACGGGGAGTCCGACCGCCAGCCCGGCGAGCATCCGGCCGCGAACGAGCGTCCGCGTCGGCGTCTCCGTGAGCAACAGAAGCGGTAGCTGCGGTCGGTCGTCGCCGAGGGGGTTCAGTCCGAACGTCGCGCCGGCGAGGTACGTTCCGAGTCCGACGCCGACGCCGGCCGCGAGCGGTCCGAGCGAACCGGACTGGACGAACACGCCGCCGAAAGGTCCGACGAAGAATATCGCCATCAGGAGGTGGTTGAGCTCCTGCGGATTTCTGGCGGCGCGGACGAGCGTTCCCCACGCGATACGGGCCGACTTCGTTCGCGCGAACGGGCGCGGCGGGGCGAACCCGCCGGCGGACGAACTCGTCCGCCGACTGCGCTCTCGGCGCGGGGCGTCGGAAAGCCACAGTTCGGACGCCTGCCGGGAGGCGACGGCCAATCCGACGGGCGTCAGCGCGACCAGTGCCGCGAGGACCGCCACCGCCTCCGGTGACATCGGCCGAGAGAGCGGCGTTCCGAGGAACGCGAGGGCGACGTAGTCGGTCAGCGGTTCGAAGGTGACGGCGGAGAGGAGTCCCTCGACGGAGACGGGCCGTTCGGCGATGTACTGCCCGGCGAACTGCGACCCGACGACGAAGACGACGAAGACGAGGATGCCGACGGCCTTCAAGACGCGTCGGATGCCCGGCAGTCGCCGCAGGACGCGCAAGACGGCGATACCGAGGGCGTATCCCCAAACGGCGGCGCAACAGAGGAGCGGAAGTAAGACGAGCACCGCCGTCACGACAAGCGACGGCGACCCGAGTCCGGCCGCGAAGGCGACGGCGAGAGCCGCGATGGGGATGCCGAGCCAGACGGCGAGTCGTCCGATTTCGGCGCCGATGAGGCCGACGACGACGGCCCGAGGGTGGACGGCGGTCAAAAGCAGGTCCTCGGCTTCGACGCCGCCGATGCGTTCGAGCGTCGTGAAGGCCGCGAAGAGGAGAAGCCCCGCGGGGAGTATCACCGCGCCGGGGGCGAGGAACGGAACCGCCGCAACCGAGCGAGCGGTGCGGCCGGCGAAGTAGGCGACGGGGAGCGAAAAGGCGATCTGCATCCCGAAGATCAGGACGGCGAAGCCGACGCCGAGGAGGCGGCGGTTGTCGCCGCGGATCTGCCTGACGCTCCGGCGGAACTCCGCGCGTCCGATTCGCGCGCCGTGGCGGACGTCACGTCCGAGGTTCATTCTTCGGCCTCGGCTACTCGGGAACCGTCGCCGCCGCCGGTGATTTCGAGGAACGCGTCTTCGAGCGACGCGTTCTCGCCCGCCTCGGCGCGGGCCGTCACCGCCTCGGGTGCCCCTTCGGCGACCACCCGACCGTCGAACAGGACGCCCACCGCGTCCGCGACGGCTTCCACGATGGGGAGGATGTGCGTCGAGAGGAACACCGTCGCGCCCGCGTCGGCGTACTCGACGACGAACTCGCGGATGCGTCGGACGGCTTTCGGGTCGAGTCCGGCGGTGGGTTCGTCCAAGAACAGCACGTCCGGGTCGTGGAGGACGCTCTGGGCGAAGGCGGTCTTCTGCCGCATCCCCTTCGAGTAGGTGCCGATGCGCCTGTCGGCGTCGGCGGTCAGGTCGAACCGGTCGAGGTACTCCTCGATGCGGCGGTGGGCGTCCTCGCGCGGCACGTCCCGGAGGTCCGCGACGTATTCGAGCTGTTCGCGGGCGCTGAACTCGTCGTACAGGGGCGGCGTCTCGGGGAGGTAGCCGACGAGCGGAGCGAGTTTGCGTCGGTCGGTCACGGGGACGCCGCGGACGCGAACGGTGCCCGAGGACGGCCGCGAGAGGCCGGTCAGAAGCCGCATCGTGGTCGTCTTCCCCGCGCCGTTCGGGCCGAGGAACCCGTAGACGGTTCCGCTCGGAATCGAGAGCGACACGCCGTCGAGGGCGACTTCCGAACCGTACGCCTTTCGCAGGTCCGTCGCCTCTATCGCGGCGTTCGGAGTGGTGGAGGGCATGAAGCGGGATTCAGTTCCGAACGGCGTTCCCTAACTGTTACGAATCTGAGACGAATGCGCGGCGGAGTCGGCCGTCGCGTCGTCGCCCGCGAAGACGACGCCGTAGGCGAGAGGGACGACGCCCGCGAGCAGTCCGACCGTAAGGGAGACGCCGCCGAGGATACCCCCGAACGGGCCGTGCGCCAGAACGCCGCCGCCGACTGTGAGTGCGGCGAGCAGGGCGGTCCACGCGAGGAGCCACAGCCACTTCCGTCGGTGAATCAACACCCCGGCGACGACGCCCGCGGAGACGACGAACGCGCTCACCGGTCCCCTGACGAACCGGTTCGCGGAACCGCTCTCGAACACCAGCGTCGCCGCGAGGGCTATGGGAACGGCGAGTGCCGCGACGGCGACGGCCCGACGGACCGTCAGCGGTCGGTCCACCGTCGGGTACCGGCGACGGAGTGCCAACAGGCCGACGGCGACGGCGACGTACCCCCGCCCGACGGGCGTCAGCAGGTAGCCGAGGAACCCTTCGAGGATGGACGCGGCGATGGCCGCCTCGGCCTCCGGAGCGACGGCGTAGTACGCGCCGTCGTGGCGGTAGACCCCCCTCTCGACGCTCCTCCCGGAGACCGACCCGGAGTCGATGACCGTCCGAGCGTCGGGGGAGGCGTCGGCGTAGGGGGTCGACGTCGCCGCGAGGACGGTTTCGGCGTCAACCGGGTTCATCCGGATGCGGGAGAACGTGGTGTTCTCCTCCGTCGAGTAGTTCCACCGGTAGTACTCGCCGTCGTACACCGCGAACGTCGCGTTCACGTCGTCGAGGGCGATGTCCAGTTCGGAGGAGACGTTCCCCTCGAAGGAGCCGTTTCGGGCCGCGCGGACGACGGGCCGCCGGGCCGACTCGGACACCCCGTCGAGGCACTCGTCGAGGTCGACGACCGAGTTCGACGCGTCGGCGACGCGGTGGGGGTGGTCGCCGCCGCTAATCTCGGTGGCGGTGTACGTCACCTGCATGTCGGACATAGCGGCGTGGAGCGCGAAACTACAGGCGATACCGACCACGAGCAGTGCGAGTACCGCGAGGGTACGGGGGGAGGGCGTGGAGGGCGACATCGGTCGCTACGTCTCCGCGTTCGGACATAAAATCTCGCGGAACTACCACGACCGGGGGACCGAGCGACGAGGACGAGCGTTCCGTCGGGCGTCGGCGTCTCCGCGGTAGCCCGCTCTCCGTGAACTGCGTCGTCGCGCCGAAGAAGGAGTGCGGCGAGGTGGTTAGGGTTGGACGAGCCGACCGAACAGGGACATCACTTGGCGGATGAATCCGCTCAAGCCGGTACCCGAACCGTTCGAGTCCGACGCCGCGGTGGTCGTCTCTTCCGTCGATTCGGTCGTCGAGTTCGGCGTCGGCGTCGCGTCCGGAGTGGACGCCGGCGTGTCCTCGGCCGTCGTCGGCTGAGCGGACGCGGACGACCCTTCCGTCGGCGTCTGCGTCGCGTTCTCCGTCGGCGTCGAAGTGGCCGTGTCCGTCTGCTCCGGCGTCGACGAAGACGAGGCCGAGTCAGACGAGTCGGACGAACTGGACGCAGAGGAGTCAGACGAGTCGAACGAACTGGACGCGGACGAGTCAGACGAGTCGAACGAACTGGACGCGGACGAGTCAGACGAATCGGACGAACTGGACGCAGAGGAGTCAGACGAATCGGACGAGTCAGACGAGGAGGACGCAGACGAGTCAGACGAGGAGGACGCAGACGAGTCAGACGAGGAGGACGCGGACGAGTCCGTCGAATCGTCGGGGTCCGTCTGCGACGAGTCCGACGCCGCGGTTTCGGTCGTACTCGGAACCTCAGTCTCGTTCGGAGCCTCAGTCGCAGTCTCAGTTGCCGTCGTCGTCGAAGTTTCGGTCGCCGTTTCGGTCTCGGTCGCCGTCGACGGAGACGAACTGGAACTGTCGTCGGCGGGTTCCGTCGCGTCCACCGTCAGGTCGTACTCCGTGAAGCCGACGTTGTACGTTCGCTCGGTGTCGGGTCTCGCCACGCGGACGTAGTAGGTTCCAGCTTCCGAAATCTGGGCGGACTGCTCCGCCGAGAACGTTCCGCCCCCGCCGTACGCGTACGTTTCGTTCGTATCGCTCATGCCGGACGGTTCTATCGTCCCTATCGGACGCCCGTCGGCGGTGTAGATTTGGAGCCCGAAGTCGCCCTGATAGAGCGCGTTGACGGACAGTTCGGCGGAGACGTTCAGGGTTCCCTCGCCCGCCTCCACGGCGTACCAGTCGACGGCGTCCGAACCCGTGAGAATACCCGTCGCGTCCGAGTTCGCGCCGAGTTCAGCGGCCTGCGACCTGTCGTCGTTCGATTCGGACGCTTCCTGACTCCGAGTGTAGGCGGTCAGTTCGGCGTGGTTGTCGGAGGAGGAGGTTATCGCGACGTAGTACTTCCCCGAGTAGTCGGCTATCGTGCCCTGCATGGCGGTGTCGGGGCCTCTCGTGATAGACCGTATCTGCTGTCCGTTCCTATCGTAGAGAATCGCCTCTCGCATGCCGCCGCCCGTGACGATGCCGATTGCCTCTCCTTCCTCCGCTTCGATGGAGTAGGCGCCGTCGATGTCGTCGCCGGACACTTCCTGACCGGATTCGAGTCGTTGAGCGTCGGCGAACTCCCGGGTCACCGTGACGTTGACGGTGTCACTGACGGTCTGGCCCGTGTCGTCGGTGGCGCTCACCGTGACCGTGTAAGTGCCGGGGACGACGACCGAATCGAACTGGAGGGCCGTCCCGTCGTCGGACTCCTGCGCGTAGGTGCCGTCGACGTCGTGGTTCCACGAGTAGCTAACGTACCCGGTCCCCCCCGACGATTCCGCCTGGAGTCGGGGCGTCTCGCCTATCTTGAACGTCTTGTCGGACCCGAGTGAGATGTCGAACGAGTCCGACTCCGCGGAGTCGTCCGCGTCGGTCGTATTCTGCGTCTCGTTCGCCTCGGCGGCGTCGGCAGTCGTCACTTGACCGAACGTCGCGTCTCCGCCGTCGGCCGTCGCGGACGCCGCCGCGACCGGAAGCGAGACGGCGGACAGGACGACGACGACGGCAACCAGTAGCGGTGCGAGTTTCCCCGCGAAGGGTGAGCGAGTCATCGCGACCCTCCGGTCGGGACGGTCGGTTCCGCGTACGTCCGCGCCGTCGCGGCACGGCCCGCCCGGACGGAACCGGACTCTGCGGTGTCGTCCGGCGTGTTTTCGGTGGCGTCTCGGCCGGCCGACGCATACCTGTTGGGAAATCGGAAGTTCTTCGTAGGCGGCTGGAGGTGCCTCATACCCGCCATGTCTGCATTATCGGATAAAATCAGTATCGGTGATATTCAGAATCTGACACGTTCACGAAATCTAACGTGTTCCCAAATCTTCCGCTCATCTCGCCGAAAGTGACGAGCACTCTGTCTGTAAGTGGAAATTACCGGTTCGAAATGCGTCCTGTTGCGACGCAGGTACCGGAATATATTCCCGATTCTTGCGACAGCACCGTTCGGCGCGTACTCCTCGGATTCCCCGTGGACCGCTCTCCTTTCGCTCGTTCTTTCTGTGCTGTGTGGTCACAGGTAACAGTGGTCCGAACCTCTACACGGAATCCGAGGCAGAAATCGCATAAACGAGATGATGTAATGGACGTTCGTTAGTTATGTGCTACCACGCCTCTTTGAGGAGGTACATCATGAATACTGTCGAACGCTGGAAACAGGAGAAACACCCCCTCGACGTGATAGAGGACGTACGCGAGTACGCCGAGGACGGACTCACGTTCGAGGAGATAGAGGAACGGGCCGGCGAGGGAGAGTGGGAGCGTCTGAAGTGGGCCGGGATGTACGCCCACGGCCGACAGGAGGGGTACTTCATGGTCCGCACGAAGGTACCCGGCGGCTTTCTCACGCCCGAACAGGCCGAAGTGATAGGCGAAGTCGCGGAGGAACACGCCACCGCGCCGCCGGAACACGGCGGCGAAGAGCAGAACTCGATTTGGGGCGACGCGTTTCTCGACATCACGACGCGGCAGGACATCCAGATGCACTGGATAGAGGTGGAGGACATGCCCGAGGTGTGGGAGAAGTACGACGAGGTGGGTCTGACGACGATTCAGGGGTGCGGCGACGGCGCGCGCAACGTCCTCGGGTGTCCCGCGGCGGGACTGACCGACCACGAGTGCTTCGACGCCCAACCCGTCGTCGACGCCGTCTCCGACTACTTCACAGGGAACCGCGAGTACGCGAACCTCCCCCGGAAGTTCAAGATGACCGTCACCGGGTGCCGGGAGGACTGCGCGCAGTCGCAGATTAACGACGTGGGCCTCACGCCCGCGCGGAAGGAGGTGGACGGGCGGGACGTCTACGGCTTCCACGTCCGCGTCGGCGGCGGCCTCTCGGACGGCCCGCGGATGGCGTCGAACCTCGACGTGTTCGTCCCGCCGGAGGACGCCGTGGAGTTCTGCCGCGCCGTCGCGCAGACGTTCAAGGAACTCGGCGACCGGAACAACCGCGGCGTCTGCCGGATGCGCTATCTGGTCGAACAGATGGGCAAAGAGAAGTTCGAGGAGGCGGTCCGCGCCCGGTGCGACGTGGAACTCCCGACGCGGGGGACGGACCTCACCCGGAGTTACACGGGCGACCACGTCGGCGTCCGCGAACAGAAACAGGACGGCCTCTACTACGTCGGGTTCAACGTCATCGCGGGCCGGATGGGCGGCGACGAGTTCGCCGAGGCCGCCCGCGCGGCGAGGGAGTACGGGACGGACGAGGCGTCGGTTCGTCTGGCGACGGACCAGAACTTCCTCGTCACGCACGTCCCGGAGGAGAACCTCTCCGCCCTCCTGAACGAACCGTTCGCCCGGAAGTACGAACACGACCCCGGGCCGTTCTCCCGCGGCGCGGTCGGATGCACCGGGTCGGAGTTCTGCAACTACGGCATCATCGAGACGAAGAACCGCGTCTACCGGTGGGCGAAGGCCCTCGACCGGCGAATCGAGACGCCCGACGACGTGGAAGTCGTCCGCATGCACATGTCCGGGTGTTCGGCGTCGTGCGCCCAACCGCAAATCGCGGACATCGGCTTCCGCGGGGAGACGGTGAAGGTGGACGACCCCGAGGGGACGACGAACGACGAGGGCGACAACATCGTCGAGGGGATGGACTTCGGACTCGGGGGTTCGCTCGGGTCCGACAACGAGTTCCTCGATTGGGTGGAGAACGCCGTTCCCGCGGGGTCGGTGATTCCGGCACTCGAAGAACTGTTCGACGCCTACGCCGACGAACGCGAGGCGGGCGAACGCTTCTACGAGTGGACCCGCCGCGTCGAGAACGACCGCCTGCGGACCGTCATGCAGGACGCCGACGCGAACGTCTCCGGGGGTGTCGCCCATGGGGACTGACGGCGGCGAGAACCGGCGAGAGGAGCGAACGCTCCCGCGCGTCCCCGACGCCGGCGACGACCACGCGGAGACGGCCGTCCCGCCCGTTGACGGAAGCGCCCCCCGGACGCCGGACACCGACCCCGAGGCGAAACTCATCAAGTACCGAAAGCGACGCGTCAAGTCGCGGTCGGAGAGCGACTCCGACAACCGCGCCGATTCCGCGGACGGTTGCGGATGCGGCGGCGGGTGTGCGTGCGGACTCGCGTCCGGCGATAGCGGAGAGAGCGAGGCCGTTGCGGACGGTGGCGCGCGGCCCGCGAACGTGGACGAAGACGGCAACCTCCGGGACCTGAACTTCACTGAACCGACGGCGGGGAAGAGCCAAGACGTCTACGACGACGCGCCGGACAAACGCGTGCAAGTGCCCGAGGGCGTCGAGTTGGACACGCCGGGCTACTCCATCCGGAGCGAGATGAACGACATCGAGGAGTCCGACGACAAGACGTGGTTCATGGAACTGGACACCGCCGTCATAGACGAGGGGCGGTGCATCCAGTGCGGCACCTGCGTCGCCTCCTGCCCCTCCGACTCCATCGGCATCGGCGACGACGGACTCCCCGAACTGGTGAAGATGTGCACCGGGTGTTCGCTCTGCTGGGACTTCTGCCCCCGCGGCGGCCTCCGGTACGAACGCCAGTGGAAGATAACCGGCGGCGACGACAACGTGAAGGGCGCGGGCGACCCGATAACGGAGTTCTCCGCGAAAGTCGAAGAGGAGTGGCGCGAGAACTCCCAAGACGGCGGCGTCGTCACGTCCGTCCTGATTCATCTGCTGGAGGCGGGCGAGATAGACGGCGCACTCGTCGCCACCGAGTCCGAGGAGGACCCCTGGAAGGCGGAGTCGTTCCTCGCGACGACGCCCGAGGAACTCATCGAGAACGCGGGGAGTTTCTACAACCAGACGATGGCGCTGGGCAACCTCGACGTGGACCAGTGGGAGGAGAAACTGCCGGACAAATCGCCCGAAGACCTCTCTCTCGCACTCGTCGGGACGCCCTGCGAAATCGAAGGGATTCGCGCCCTGCAGGACTTCGAGTGGGACTACGCCTCCCAGGAGGACGGCGTGCGCGCGATAGACTACACCATCGCGCTGATGTGCACGAAGAACTTCAACTACCACCGCCTCATAGGCGAGCAACTGGCCGAGAAGCGCGACTTACCGCCCGAGGACATCGGCAAACTCGACGTGCTGGACGGGAAGATGATGGCGTACGACCACGACGGCGAGATGATACTGGAGGAGGACGTCGAGGCGTTCCACGACGCCGCCCTCAAGGGGTGCGACGAGTGCGCCGACTTCACGGGCTACTGCGCCGACATCACCGTCGGGTCCGTCGGGTCGGCGGACGAGTATTCGAGCGTCATCGTCCGCACCGCGACGGGACTCGACGCGTGGGAACTGACGGAACCGGACCTCGACTACCACGACTTAGAGGACCGGTCGGCCGTCGGCGGCCTCCAGTCGTGGGACAAGAAGAAGGCGTTCGAGGCGCTTCGGCGCCCGTTCGACCCGGACGCCCCGCGGTTCATCGAGTACACGGAGCACGCGGAGAACTACGGGACGACGCTCCGCGCCCACGAGTCCGACCACTAGCGCCCGAACAGCGAGCGATACGAGTGCCGTTCGCTGTCTCGGTCCGGGCCCGTCCCCGCCCGGCGGGCGACGGAGACGCTCAGACCGGCCACGGCGAGGCCGGCGACCACGTCCGTCGCCCAGTGGATGCCGAGGTACATCGTGGAGACGGAGATGGACGCCGCAAGCGCCACCGAGATGGGGTACCACCGCGGGTAGACGTGTCGGAACCGGTAGGCGAGGAGGGCGACGGTAACCGAAAGCGACGTGTGAAGCGACGGGAAGACGTTCGTGTTCCTGTTTACCTCCGTCGTCAGCAGTTGCGCCTCCGGCCACGTCGTGTACAGTAACGACTCCACGAGTTCGGGCATGAAGTTCCGCGGCCCGTACGCGATGAACACCACGTAACAGACGAGTCCGACGCCGTAGTTGACGATGTAGGCGACGAGGTGTTCGTAGAGCGACCGCGGGTCGTCGTGCAGGAGGTACGCCGCCAGCGGAAACGTCAGGAGGAAGACGTACCCGAAGACGTAGACGAACCCGAAGTACGCGGTCAGCGCCGGCGTCGCGAACGACTGGAGGACGGCGACGAACTCGCCCTCGACGGCGTGGATGTAGCCGGTGATGTTGACGCCGATGAGCCACGACACCTCGAGTCCCACGTCGCGGACGACGCCGTTCGCCGCGAGGACGACGAACAACGCGCCGACGGTGCGCGCGACGGTTCGGAGGTTCGACCGAACCGTATCCGAGGCCGAGCGCAGGCGCGCGGGGCCGACGACGACGACGAGGGCGACGGCGAAGAGGACGAGGACGCCGCCGACGACTTGCGCCGCGACTTCGAGCAGCCCCATCCTGTCAGCCCCCGACGAGCTTTTCGTCCTCGTACTGATACCCCGCGTTACGGAACTCCTCTCTGACGCGTTCGACGTCGAGTTCGCCGTTCGCTCCGAGGAACGGCGTCGCCGGGTCCGTCCCGTTCCAGCGGAGGTCCGAGGGGAGCCAGCCGGTGCCGTCGAGCGGACTCGCGGCGGGTTGGGCGTACCCCTCGAACACCTCCCGCGTGATGAAGTCCTTGTCCACGAGGTGCGCGAGCGTGTTTCGGAACCGAGGGTTGGTGAGCGGGGGGCGGCGCGCGTTGTAGCCGACGAGGTAGAACCGCTCGGAGCGGCGGACGATCAAGTCGAGTTCGCTCGCTCGGCCGATGCGCGGGACCGTCGCGGCCCCGAGTGGCGTCCCGGTCACGTCCGCGTCGCCGCTGGCGACCGTCTCGGCGGCGGTGACGTCCGAACCCACGACCTGTACGGTCAGGCGGTCGAACGCCGGGGCGTTCGCGAGGTGCGACGGGATACCGTCGTCGTTCTCGCTGGTGAGGAAGTGGTCGTCGAACCGTTCGAGTACCACCGCCTCTCGCGGCGTGTTCCGGACGAACTCCAGCGGTCCGCTTCCCACCGGCGGGATGTTGTTGGTCACGAGCGCCTCCGTCGCGCTGCCGAGTTCGATGCCGCCGACGGAGGCGGCCGACGTCCGTTCGCTCCACACGTGTTCCGGGAGCACCGGGACGGTGAACGCGCGAGTCGCGACCTGCGGGTCGCAGTCGACGAACTGAAGTTCGACCGTCCGCGGGTCGACGACTTCCGCGTTCGTCACGAGACTGCTCTGTCCCTGAAATCGCGGCGCGGGGACGGGTCCGTCGTCGTCCTCGCCGTCCTCCGTCTGTATCACCGACCCGAGCGACGTGTCCGCGAGGAACGCGTAGGTGAACGCCACGTCGGCGGCGGTGAGTCGTTCGCCGTCGTGCCACGTCGCCTCCCGGAGTTCGACCCGCGCGACCGGTCCCTCCTTCCCCTCGGAGAACGCCCACGAGGAGGCGAGCCACGGTTCGACCGTCCCACCGTCGGGCGAGTAGCCGAGCGAGTCGTACAGCAGTCCCGTTATCGCGCTGGTGCGGCGGAACTCGACGGCCAGCGGGTTCAGGTTCTGCGTCAGTCGCTCGTCCGTCGTCGCCACCGTCAGGTGGGCCTCGGCGGCGTCCGATCCATCGGCGGTGAGACTCTCCGCACCGACGCGCCGGTCGAGGTTCAGATACCCCATCGGCGACTGCAGGTCGGCGCGCTGCCAGTTCGTGAACCGGTCGGTCCGCGCCGCGCGGATGTCGTCGGGGAACGCGACGACGGTGAAAGGCTGGGTCGTCGCGACCGACTGCAGCAGCCGGTTGACCGCCTCGCGGCGCTTCTGCCCGGAGGTGTGACGCTGCTGTTCGAGCAGTTCGTCCACGTCGAGGTTCGTGTAGCCGAACGGGTTCTGCCACCCTTGCGCGCCCGCGAACCGGGAGTGCAAGAGCGGGTACAGCGCGTCCGGCGTCCGGAACGTCGCCGGGGCGGGGGCGACGAACAGGTCGAACTCGTGGTTCAACAGCACCTGTCTGAGCAGTTCCTCCTCGGCCATCGGCGTGACTTGAACGCCGATACCGGCGGTTCGGAGCCACTCCGCGACTCGGCGGGCGACTCGAAGCGCGTAGGGGTCGGCGTCCGCGGGTACGGTCTTGATTTGGAGCGTTATTTGGTCGGGAGACTTCCACCCGGTGACCGCCCGGAGCCGACTCGCACAGCCGCTTCCGAGGACAGCGACGCCAGTGGCGAGCGAGGAGAGAACGGCCCGCCGGCGGACGGTGTTGGAGGTACACGGCTGTGTCATTCCGTTCGTGCCCCGTTGTGAACCCGCTCTAATATCTCTTCGGACTTCACGTCGGACGCGTGAACCGACCGGATCACACCCGTTTCTGTCGGCGGTCCTGAGTGTCCGGCACCCGAGCGCCGGTGAGACGGTCTAGCGGTCCGTACAGTCGGGTTTCGGAGAACTGACGCTCCGAGTCACCGAGAGACGATAGGCAAGGCGCTTATTTGCGAGCACCAAGATTGGTCCGCTATGGCCTCCCGGAGGCGAACGATTCGCAGCGTGCTCGCCGCACTCGTCTTCCTCTCTGCGGCGACGCTCGTCGTCGGATACGTCGACGCCGAGCGAACGAACGACAAGGTGACCGGCGACCCATCGGTCGAGCAGGCGTTCAAGACCGGGAACCGCTCGCCGGTCGTCCCGAGTCGCCCGAACGTCACCGTCGTCGCCACCGACTCGAACGCGTTCGTCGGCGACGAGGGCGACGGGGCGCGGGCGCGGGCGGAACTCGCCGCGTTCGCTCCCGACGGTAGCATCTACTACTATCAGGACAACCACACGCGGTACTGGGACGTGGACCGCGTCCCGGGCACGAACTCGACGGTCGAGTTCGTCTACGCGGACCACCTCGCCCCCGGCGACTGCGGCGAGACGGTCTGCACACAGAACGGCGTCGAACGCGTGAACCTCACGACGGGCGAACGGACGCAGGTGTACAGTCGCGTCACGCCCGGCAAGCACTCCACTCGCTGGCACGACGTGGACCGAATCGACGAACACCGCCTGCTGGTCGCCGACATCGACCGGGACCGGGTGTACGTCGTCAACACCACCACGGAACTCATAGAGTGGGAGTGGGACGCCCAGTCCGACTTCGACGTCGCCGAGAGCGGCGGGCCGTTCCCCGACGACTGGACCCACCTCAACGACGTGGAGTACGTCGAGGTGGACGGACAGGAGGCGGTCATGGTGAGCCTCCGGAACCACGACCAAGTCGCCTTCGTTAGCTTCGAGCGCGGTCTGATGGAGAACTGGACGCTCGGCACCGACGGCGACCACTCGACGCTGTACGAACAGCACAACCCCGACTACATCCCGCCCGAGAACGGCGGCCCGGCGGTTCTGGTCGCCGACTCCGAGAACGGGCGCGTCGTGGAGTACCAACGGGAGAACGGCGAGTGGAACCGGACGTGGACGTGGGCGGACCAGCGCGTCCAGTGGCCGCGCGACGCCGACCGTCTCCCGAACGGCAACACCCTTGTCACCGACTCTAACGGCGACCGAGTGTTCGAGGTGAACAGCGCGGGCGAAGTGGTGTGGTCCGCGACGGTCGGGTTCCCCTACGAGTCGGAGCGACTCGGGACGGGCGACGAGAGCGAGGGCGGCGAGAGCGCCGCCAGCCTCGGCGTCCCCTCGAAGACGCCCGCGGAAGGGGAGCGTTCGCTCCTCGCGCGGGCGACGGCGGCCCTGCCGCCGAAAGTCGTCAACTCCATCGCGTACGCCTTCCCGCGGTGGGTCGGCGTCGTAGAGGGACTGGCCGTGGCCGTGTTGACCGTATCGCTCGTCCGGTGGCTCACGCTCGAGTACCGCTGGACGGACAGGACCGTCGGCGTTCGTTCGCCGCTTCGCTTCGGACGTAAATGACAGTACGAGAGTCCTACTCGCATCGATTGGTGTCGAACGCGGACAGACTCCGCCGCGCCGTTCCGCTGGAGGCGCGGGACCGCAGGTGGCTGACGCTCGCGTTGATTCCGAGCCTCGTCGCCGTCTGCGTCTACCTCGCGACGAACCCGTACCCCGCCTACGGCGCGGGCCTGTACACCCAAATCGCCGAGGAGATTATCGCCGGCGGCTACGCGCCGCCGGCCCGGATTCCGGGGTACACCGCCGACGGCGTCCCCTTCGCGTACCCGCCGCTACAGTTCTACGTGCTCGCCGTGCTCATCGATATCGGCGGCGACCCCGTCACCATCTCGCGGTTCCTCCCCAGCGTCGCCGTCGTCGCAGCCCAGATTCCCCTCTACCTCCTCGCGCGCGACTACACGGGGTCCCGCCCCGCCGGGGCGGCAACCGCCGCCGCGGTGGCGCTGAACCCGCAGATTCTACAGTGGCACATCTCCGCCGGCGGCGTCGTCCGCGCGTTCGCCTACCTGTACGCGCTGACCGCGATATACGCCGGCTACCACGTCTTCACCTCCGGTAACCGCCGGGCGGTCGTCGGCGGACTGTTCGCGTTCGGACTGACGCTCCTGACCCACCCGACGTACTCGCTGTTCGTCGTCGCGACGTACCTGCTTCTGTGGGCGGTGTTGGACCGCTCTCCGCGGGGGTTGGTCCTCGGCGCAATCGTCGGCGTCGGCGGCACCGTCGTCGCCGCCCCGTGGTTGGCGTGGATGGCGTCGGTCCACGGCGTCGAAACGTTCACCTCGGCGGCGAGCACCCACGGCGGAATCGGCGGCGGGGTGAGCACGCTGTTGGACGGAATTTCGATATACACGGCGATACCGCTCGCGGCGGCGGCCTACCTCCTCGTCCGGCGCGAGTGGTTCCTGTCGGCGTGGGTCGTCGCCGCGGAACTGCTGTTCCAACAGCCCCGGTTCGTCTACACCGCCGGGACGTTCGCCATCGTCGCCGTCGGCCTCGACGCCGCCGGGCGGATTCGCGCGCTCGACCCCGCCGGTTCGCGGAGCGTCGACTGGCGCGCGGTGGGGGCGGCGGCGGTCATACTCGCGGGGACGGTCTGCGGCGGCGCGTACCTCGCCTACGAGATGACGCTAGTCACCGACCCCACGACGCCCGAGTTCCTCGACGACGAAGCAGTCGCGGCGATGGAGTGGGCGGCGACGGAGACGCCCGAAGACGCGACGTTCGTCGTCCTCGGCGACGCCGCCGAGTGGTTCCCGGCGGAGGCCGAGCGGACGATACTCGTCGGCCCGTGGGGCGTCGAGTGGGAGGGCGCAGAGAGGTACGAACCGCAACTCGGCGCGTACACGAACGTCTCCGCCTGTCAGAGCGCCACCTGCGTCGAGGAAACCGCCGCGACCGTCGGCGCGAACCCCGACTACGTGTACGTGCCGAAAGGGAGGTACACCGTCCGCGGCGCGGGGATGGTGCAGTTCGGGTCGCTCGAACGGTCGTTCGAGCGGTCGCCGCGGTGGGAACTGGCCTTCGAGAACGAGGGCGTCGCGATTTACCGCGCGACCGACCCCGAGTGATATCGGGCGGCGCGTCGGGCGGCTTTCAGACGTACCCGAACAGCGACGCGGCGAGCGTGACGAACCACGCGGAGACGCCCAACGCCGTAAGCCGCCCGTCGTCGCGCGCGACGCCGTACGCGAGCAATCCGATCGAGCCCATCAGCGTGAACCGGTGCAGCACCAGACTGACGGGAACCGTCGAGATGCCGACGCCGCTCAAATCGAGGACGAACCCCGCGCCGAGTCCGGCGGCTGCGACGAGTGCCGTCCGAGTCGGCGGGCGTCCGCGCGCGAAGTAGGTCGCGAGTGCGGGCAAGCCGAACACCAGCGTCGGGTACAGCACCGCGGCGAACAGCTTCGGCGTCACTCCCGGCATCGCCTGTTCGGCGGTGATGCCGGCGGTGCGGACGCCGACGACGAGTCCGGCGAGCGACACCGGGAGCGCGGCGTCGGAGAGGTTCCACCGACGGCGACTGGAACGCGGGAACGCGACGCCGACGATGAGACCGGTCGAGGCGAAGTCGATGACCGTCAACCACCCGTCGCTCCCGCCGCCGCCGAGTCCGTGGTACTCGCGACTGACGCTCCCGACGAACGGTTCGTCACGGAGGTCCCGTTCGACGAACCGCGCGCCCGGCGCGACGCCGGTGACGGTGTGGCGCAGACGGAACCAGTCCCAGTACTCCGTGTGGGCTTGAAACGCCGTCCAGTTGCCGAAGGGGCCGGGGTACGCCCGGATGTGCGTCCGGTGTCCGAGGTACGTCCCCGTCGCCAGTTGGTAGGAAGACTCCACCCACCGGCCGGAGGCGTTCGGGTCGGCGGTGACGTACGTGTACCGCGAGGAACCGCGGGCCGGGTGCCACGGCGACTTCCCCACCTGTACCGGCGGCCCGTCGTCGAGTCGGGCCTCGGACTCGTTGCCTTCGGTTTCGTTGATGACCGTCCAGTTGGCCTCCGAACGGCGTTCGAGGGCCCGGCGAATCGTCCCTCGGTCGCCCCTGACGACGACGTTGATGGCGAGCGTTCGACCGTCGACGGAGCGACTGCGACTGGTGTACGGCCAGAGGTAGCTCCCCGTCTCCTCCGGTTGGTACAGTCGAGCGTCCGGAGGGGTCCGATGTTCGGGGGCGGCGCTCCCGTCGAGGAACCCGCTCGCGACGAATCCCCCCGCGAGAAGGCCGACGGTGAGTAGGCCGACGAGTAGTATTCGACGGTGTCGCACGTTCACCCCTCTGTTCGTTCTGTATTATATGTCTTATCCTCCACCGGGACAATAGTCCACCAGATGATGTTTACAGAGAAAGTGCTTAGACGGGGATATACGGCGTTAAGGACGGGTAAACCATCCCCCGGCTCGTTTACTTGTAATAGAAATTACCCGAGTTGGAGCGGCCGCAGTAAGTACCGCAGACGCCGATCGAACGAGGGAAAGGTAAAACCGTGGAGAAATCGACTACGATAGACGAACGGAGAGCGAACTCGGACGAATCGATCGCCCTCCGAGAGTCGGTTCGGTCCCCCTCACACCCATGGCAGAACCCCGCCTCCAACCGGAAGACCCCGCCGTCTCGTGGCGATACGACGTGACCGATTCGCGCCTCTTGCACACGCTCACGTACGCCCTCCCGGGGATGCTCGGCGGAGTCGTGCTCCTCGTCGCGCTACTGGCGGGAAGGATCGCACTCGATGCGGTGAGAGCGGGGAACGTCGGCCGCGCAGTCGGCGTCCTCGGCGTCGCGGTGCTGGCCCTCCTCGTCCGTCGATACGTCCCCGCGCTGTTGGGCGCCACCGACGCGTTCGACCCGTCGGGGCGCTACTCGCTCCGCGGACTCGCCGCGAGCAGCGTCGTCGGCGCGGCGGCCGTCCTCTGGAGTCTGCGAGTCTCCCCCGTCGCGCCGTTCGCGCTGTTCGTAGCGAGTTGGCTCCCGACGGTCCTCGCGGCGGAGTTTCCGACGGAGGGGCGCGCGACGCCGGAGACTGGGACGCTCGTCGTGGACGGGGAGTCTGTTCCGCTCGACGCGCTATCGCACCATCGAACCGTCTCCGTCGGCGGCGTCGCGGTCAGTTGGCTGTCGTACGCTCGCGGCGTGCCGCGGGCGCCGCGGACGGTCGTCGTGCCGACGAACGCGTTCGAGGCGGTGCGCGCGGTGCTCGAAGACGCGGAGCGTCGGCACGACGAGAGCGACGAGAGCAGGTCGTCGCTCGGCGGCGCGGAACGCGCTATCGTCGCCGCGTTCGGCCTCGGTTCGCTCGCTGTCGGACCGACGCTCTGGATGCTCCTCCCGCCCGGCCGTGGGCGCGCCGTCGCGCTCTACGGCGGCGCGCTGTTCGGCGTCTTCGGCGCGGTGTTCCTCTGGTACGCGGCGACGGCGTGAACCGGGTCCGTCGCGACCCGGAGAACGGCGGGTCCGCGGTCAGTACGCGAACAGCTTCCAGACCCACTCGCCGAGGGTGCGAGAACCGAGGGCGGTCGGACGGCGCACGTCCACGTCCTCGCCCGTCCGAACGCTGTATCGAGTCCGAACCCGCACGTCGCTCCCGAACTCGGACTCGGTGGCGCGCAGTCGAGCGTCGCCGCCGGTGACGACGCCCCGTTCGGTATCGACGCGCATTCGGATGCGAGCGGTTTCGTAGGTGGCGTTCTCCAGTTCGAACCCGTAGAGCGCACTGTACACCTCGTCGCCGCCGGTCAACTCGAGGACGAGAACGCCGTCGCCCCGTTCGACGGCGCGCCACTCGCCGGTCCCGGGTCGCGGGATTCCGAACACACCGTCGAGACGAACCGCGCGGTCGTACGACCAGAACGCCGGTTCGACCGCCGCGGTTCGGCCGTCGATATCTCGGGTTCCGAGTCGGAGGAAGTCCGCCCAGAGGACGGAGGTGTACCCGACGCCCGCGTCCGCGTACTGGTACCCGCCCGAGAAGTTCGACTCCGAGTAGAACTGCCGGTCGGGGCGGTCCACCGCCGTCCGGACGAGGAACGGCCGTCCGCGTTCGGTTTCGACGTACGTGACCTCGTAGCTCGTCGCGTCGGTGTTCTCGAACGCCGTCGCGTACGCGGCGGTGGGGTCGTCGGGGAGGGGCCGAGCGTCGGCCGTCGGGCGGGTTTCGGTCACGCGGACGGCGGCCGCGCCGCAGAGCAGTCCCGAGAGCAACAGTACGACCAACCCTAACCGACGAACCGGTATCTCCCGTCGCCGCGGCGCGGCGTCGGAGGCGGCGAACGCGACGTGAATCGGGTAGAGAAACGTCACGGAGAGCGTCGCGGCCGCCGCGCCGAGGACGCCGCCGACGGCCAGAAACGCCCGAACCGCCCGGAAGTCGCCCGAGTACTCGACGGCGGTTAGGACACAGACGCCGACGACGAGCAGACCCGCGGCGTGGAGTGCGAGTACGGTCGCCGTCCGTCGCGGTGCGCCGAGGGCGACCCCGACAGCGGTTCGGACGGCCGGGACCGCCGCGTCCCCGTCCGCGAGACGGACGACGGCGGGGACGAGCAGTCCCCACGCGAGACCGGTTCCAACGGTGACGCCGACGAACGGGGCGACGTACACCACCGCCGAATGGAACGGTTCGGCCCCGAGCGCGTACGCGGCGTAGCGAATCGGCGTATCGACGACGAGGAAGAGCGTCGCGCCGAGGACGACGGCGGCGGCGTGGCCGGCGGTTGCGGCGGCGACGAGGCGCGTGCCGACGGTTCGGAAGCGGCGACCGAGGTTCCACGGCGACCCGGCGTCCGAGTCGGCGAGTGCGGCTTCGACCGCCGGGAGGCCCGCACCCAGTAGCGGAACGACCACGACGGGCGGAAGCAGGAGGGAAGCGAGCGGGTGGACGAATCCGGCGGCGACTCTGAGCGCCGTCTCGACGACGACGGCAAAACCGACGAGAGCGAGCGCTCGCGGTCGTTCGAGGGCGACGCGAACGCCGGAGCGAAGCGGGGAGGGCACGGCCGATTCCTCGCGAGAGGTGACAAAGCCGTTACGGTCCGCGGGTCGGACGGTCGGGACGCCGACTACTCCGAGAGCGCGTCGCCGGTCGTCCGACACGCGTTCGGAATCGCCTCGGCGACGTGTCGCTGGGCGACGTAGGTCGCGATTTCGCGCCGGACCCACCGGGCTCGAATCGCGTCGTCGTCGCCGTCGTCGCCCGGGGTGAGTTCGTCGTCCGCGCGGGAGAGGCGGGCGACGACCTTCGGTAGTTCGACGCCCGTCAAGAGCGGATAGTCGTCGGTCGCTCGCGCCGCCTCGACAGCCTCGACGGCGGCGGTGCGGTACGCCGCCACGTCGCCGGTCGACTCGACCGGGAACGACTCGCCGTCGGCCACTCGGTCCCGCAGCGTTCGGAACGCCTCGACGCCCGCGAGAAGCCTGTGCATTCGAATCACCGCCGCCGCCGGACGTTCGCCCTCGTACCGGTAGTTCCGAGCGTCTCGGGCCTCTCCGTAGAGGTCGTCCAGCGCCATCCCGGCGACGGTGTCCTCGATGTCGCGTTCGACGAACGTCGGTCGCTCGCCGTCCGTCTCGCGCGGAACGTCGTCGAGCGCCTCGCTCAGCCGACCGCCGAGCGTCGCTATCGCGCGTTCGAGTCGGTTATCGAGAGGTCGCGGTTCGTCGAGCGAGTCGGTGAATCGGTCGTAGACGTGGTTCGCGACGGCGACGTTCGCTCGGGCGCGTTCGACCGCGGCCGCCGTCTCGCCGACGGCGAGGGGGTTGTCGGCGTCGTACCGCCGTTGGGGTCCGGAGTTCAGATCGAGTTCGCTGTCGGCCCGTGCGACGCGGTGTTCGAACTCCTCGTGGACGAGTACCGCGCGGACGGGGTCGGAGCCGACGTACTCCCGTCGGTCGGTGAACGCCGAGAGGTCCTCGCGAACCGACGAAGCGCGCTCGGCCACCGCCGCCCGCGTCAGGTCCTCGTCTATCGCGCGCCACGCGCCGCGGAGATTCGCCGCGTGTTCGCGGGCGTCCACCGCGGCGTCGAGGCGTTCGTACGAGGACGCGGCGGCCGTCGCCCTATCGAGTGCGTCCTCGGCACTCGTCCGTTCGTGCGCCATCTCCTCGCGGATGGCCCCGTTGGGCACCTCTTCGGAACCCAACGGGTCGGGGACGGAGTCGAGTGCGGCCCGCGCCCGGGCGACGTTCTCGTCGACGAACGCCGTCGAGATATCGACCGGGAACGTCCGGGAAGCGTCGGGGAACTCCCCGCTCGCGACCGTCCGGAGCTTCGACCTGTCGAGTTCGGGGCCGGAGTCTCCCCGGCCGACGCCGAGTTCGGAGCACCCCGCGAGGAAGGTGCTCCCGAACAACGCGAGCGCACCCCGTCGGGTGGTGTCGAAGTCGCTCATCGCTCCGCCTCCGCGGTGGCGTCGCCGCGGTCGGTTCCGTCGCCCGCAGTCGCGGGGGCCGAGTCGTTCCCGGAGTCGCCCCCGCCGGAGTCGTTCACCGGTCGTCCGTCGGGGAGGCGACACCCGCCACTCCCGTATGTGGACGCGTAACTCCGTATCTCGTCGGGGTCGACGGTGTCCGGGACGCGGACGAACCACGCGACGGTGTCGTTCGCGTCGGGTTCGCAGGCGACGTCGGCGTCGCGGTAGCGACGCACGTAACTCGTTCGTATCTCCGCGTCGGACCACTGGACGTAACAGAACTCCCGTCGGTAACACTCGCCGACGGTCGACTGCTCGATGTAGACCGTCTCGGCGTCGTAATCGGTCGCATCGAGGAACTCGCGGGCCGCCTCGACCTCCGCGCCGTCGGTCGAAAACGACAGGGAGTCGGCCGCCTCGGCGTCGGTGACGAACGCGTTGTCCAGTCCGATTCCGTCGGCCGCCTCGGCGTCCGTCGTCTCGGTCGAACCGGTCCGGACGACGGGGTTCTCGCCGGACACCCGGAGGGAGTAGGTGTCGGCGTCGGTCGAAATCTCGCCGTTCGCGTCTGAGGAGTGGGAGCCCGCCGACCCGTTGTTCGTACCGGAACATCCGGCGAGGCAAGCGAGGATACCGGCGACTCCGTGGAGGGCACGCCGTCGTGTCAGGGGACGCATATTACCTGTGGTGCCGTCCCGTCCCGAAAGTATGTTTTGGAACGTGAATGTGTCTCAAATAAGTTTCTGTACTATACGAGATTATCGTTTATATTGAAGTGTCCGCCCGGAGAAGTGACGTACACCGATGCGAACGCGATTCCCCGCAGTCGTCGTCGCCCTCCTCCTCCTCACCGCCGGGTGTAGCGCGCTCACCGACGACCGACCGCCGAGCGACGAACGCGCGGTAGACGCCACAGCGAAGGCGGCGTCGGCCCTCGACCCGGTTTCGACGTATCGGTTCGCCCTCGACGGTACCGTCCGCGCGTCCGACGGCGACCGAACGCGAACGGTGGACGTAGACGGCGAGGGCGTCGTCGACACCCGACAGCGGAAGATGGCGTCGAACGCCACCGTCGACGGGAGGACACGCAGGCAGTATCTCGACGGCTACACGACCTACGCGGAGTGCGCCGAACCGTGGGACGGGTGGAGCGTCGAGAACGCGAGCAACTCGACGGAGTGGACGAAGCTGACCCCGCTCGGTCGGCAGGTAGAGATACTGCAACGGTCGAACGTCTACTGGGAGGGCAACCGGACGGTCGACGGCAACCGAACCGCCGTCGTCGTCGCCCACCCCTCGAAGCGGACGCTCACGTCGCTTCCGTCCGTCGGCCGGACGGCGACGGACCTCTCCGAAGCCGACGTCGACAACGCGACGCTCAGAATGTGGATAGACGCGGAGACGGGGCGTCCCGTGAAGTCCGAACTCGACGTCAGCCTCTCGACGGGAGGCGCGTCGGGCGAACTGGAGGCGACTACCCGGTACTACGGGTACGGCGAACCGGCGAACGTCACCATCCCGTCCTCGGCGCGGACGGACCGGTACGAAATCGGCTGTCCCGGCGAGTGACGGCGAGAGGCGTCCGCGTCGGTCGCTCTCGGCGTCGGTATCGGTATCCGCGTCGCGGACTCGCGGGCCTCGTTACTCGGAGACCTGCACGACCTGTTTCCCGATGTTGTCCCCGGAGAACAGTCCGAGGAACGCGTCGGGGGCGTTCTCCAACCCTTCGACGATAGTCTCGCGGTGTTTCAGTTCGCCGGACGCCACCCACTTTCCGAGTTGCTCGCTCGCCTCGCCGAACCGCGTCGCGTAGTCGCCGACGAGGAGGCCCTGCACTTTCGCCCGCGGCGCTATGAGCATCGGGAGTTTCCGCGGACCCGTCGGGACGCCCTCCTCGTTGTAGTGGGCGATCTGTCCGCAGACCGCGACGCGCGCGTCCAGATTCAGCTTCGTGAACACCGCGTCCGTAATCGGTCCGCCGACGTTGTCGAAGTAGACGTCCACGCCCTCGGGCGCGGCGTCGTCTAAGGCGGCGGCGTAGTCGTCCGTCGTCTTGTAGTTTATCGCCGCGTCGAAGCCGAGGTCCTCGGTGAGCCAGTCGGTCTTCTCGTCGGACCCGGCGAACCCGACGACGCGACAGCCGCTCAGTTTCGCTATCTGTCCGACGACCGACCCGACCGCGCCCGCCGCGCCGGAGACGACGACCGTATCGTCTGGCTTCGGTTCGCCGACGTCGAGCAGTCCGAAGTACGCCGTCCGCCCGGGCATCCCGAGCACTCCGAGGTACGCCGGCAGTCCGGCGACGTCCGGGTCCACGGGCGCGACGTCGGCGGCGTCGAGAACGGTGTAGTCGGCCCACGTCCCCTCGCCGGTGACGAAGTCGCCCTCCTCGTACCGGTCGCTCCCGCTCTCGACGACTTCGCCGACGACGCCGCCTTTCATCGGGTCGCCGACCTCCCACGGTTCCGCGTACGACTCGGTGTCTCGCATCCGGCCTCGCATGTAGGGGTCCACCGAGAGGTACCGAACGCGGACGAGGAGTTCGCCGTGCCTCGGCTCCGGTCTGTCGCTCTCGCGCAGCTCGAAGCAGTCCAGATCCGGTTCGCCCTCGGGTCGCTCTGCGAAGTACCACTCGCGGTTCGAGTCTCGCATACACGCGTTTAGAGTTCCCCCGGAAGATACCTTCCGGTCGCGGAAGTTCGAAGCTCGAAAGGGGGGCGGGCGCGGAGGGGCCGACTCAGTTTCCGCCCAGCACCCGTTTGAACAGCGTGAAGGTGAGGAGGGTAAAGAGCAGGCCGTTCAACATCCCTTGGCTCGCCGCCAGCAGTTTGGCCCCGCCGCCGAGCGGATTGATGTCGCCGTACCCGACCGTACTGAAGCTGATGTAACTGTAGTAGACGGTGTCGAAGAGGACCTGTGCCGCCGACTTGTCGACGAGGCCGGGCGCGAACACGCTTCCGGCCTGCGTCAGGAACGGGCCGCCGAGGGCGTACACCAGACCGAACAGCATCGGCGAGAGGAAGGTGAGCGCGGCGATTCGGGGGAGCCGGTTGCCGTACCCGCAGGTCACCTGCATGATGAGGTTGAGGACGACGCTGGCCGCCTTCTTCCCGCGCGCCCAGACGTTCAGCGAGTACTCGTTGAGGAGGATGTCGAGGTTCTTCCGCCGGTTGTAGTAGTAGCGTTTGAACTCGAACTCCCTGCTTGCGGGCGTGTCGCCGACGGCGTCGGCGCTGTCCTGCGCCTTCCGGTACGTCTCCTCGATGATTTCGTCGGTCATCTCGACGGCGAACTGTCCGGTGGCCTCGTTGCCGACGAAGTCGTGAATCGTCCAGTCGTTGCGTTCGAGGTACGCGTGGTGGTTGCTGAAGTCGAAGTGGTCGAAGTCGGTGAGACAGAACCGGAAGTGGTCGAGCAGTTCGTGCTCGTTGCCCTCGCCTTCCAGTTGGAGGTTGCCGAGCGTCGCCCGCGTGAAGTCGTACGGCGTGGCGTCGCCGGTGACTTGCGCTATCGTGCCGCCGTTTATCGTCGCGTCGGTGAGGTCGATGTACGTATCGCGTTCGCCGCCGAGCAGGCGGAACTTCGCCGTCTCGTGGAACACCGCGCGTCGGAAGTTACAGCGCTCGTGGAACGTGGCGTCCCAAAACGAGACGTTCGTGAAGTTGGCCGACTCGAACACGGCGTCATCGCGGAACGTCGCCTCCTTGAACGACGCGTTCTCCTCTAAGTGTCGCGTCTTCCCCTCGAACACCGCCCCGCGGAACTCCGCCGGGCCGTAGAACGTCGCCTCGCGGAAGCTCGCGTCCTCGTTGAACCGCGCTTCGTCGAAGCGCGTCCGGGCGTCGAACGCGACGTCGTCGAACGTCACGTCGCCGTCGAACTCGGCCTCGACGGCGACGACGGCGTCGCCGAACCGGCTCCCGTCGAAGACGGTTTCCCCGTCGAACGCCGCGCCGGTGAGTTCGAGCTCGCCGGAGACGTCCAGACGGTGACAGTCCGCGCGCGCGGTGAACGTCGCGCGGTCGAAGTTGAGCGGCCCTTTGAACGTCGCGTCCTTGAAGTCGGCGTACCGGAAGCGGGCCAACTTGTAGTCGGCTTCCTCCTCGAACACCGCCCCCTCGAACGTCACGTCGTCGCTCGTCGTCCGACTGCCGCCGTTGAACTCGACGCCGCGGAACTCGGCCAGTCGCATGAACCGCGCGTCCTCGAAGCTCACGTCGTCGTCGAACCGGGCCTCGTCGAAGTCGGCGACCTGTTGGAACGTGGCGGCGTCGAACCGCGCGTCGCCGCCGAACACCGCGTGTTCGAAGTCGGAACCAGCGGTGAACTGCGCCCCCTCGAAGGTGACGTAGTCGAACGTCGCCTGCCGGAAACTGGCGTCGTCGCGGAACGTCGCGTCGGCGAAGGAGACGTGGTCGTCGAGGACGTGACTGCTACCGCTCGTTTCCGCGTTCCGGAAGTGGACCTGACCGTGGAACGTCGCCTCGGCGAAGCTCGTATCGCTTCGGAACGTCGTCTCGTCGCAGTTCACGTCGCCGTGGAACACCGCGCCGTCGAATCGGACGTCCTGTTGGAACGTCGCCTCCGCCGTCGTGACCCCCTCCCGCACCGTCAGGTCGTCCGCCTCCACGACGCCCGTGACGACGGCGTCCTCGAACTTGAGGCGGCCGACGGTCGCCTCCCGGAGGATGAGCCCTTGGTCGAGGCGGCCGTGCGTGAGGTCGATGCCCTCGATGTCCGCGTGCTGGAAGTTGAGGACGTGGTTCGTCGAGCCGTTGACGTCCTGATAGGTGAGCGAGAGGTGCGGCAGGTCCGCACCGACGTACTCGTTGACCCGCGTGTCCGGAGATTCGAGGTTCTCCCGGAGGTCCTCGAGGATGTCGTCAGCCGTCACGTCGTGTGCGGCGCGTTCGTCTCGACTCATGTGGAAGACGCAGTACTCGCTCTCGGGGTGGGCTTCGTGCGGGCACTCCCACGTCGCTTGGAGTCGGGCGTCCGTCCGCGTGGAGGGGTCGAAGCGGTACCGGCAGTTCGACGACGACTTCGGCGTGGGGAGGGATTCGTTTCTCGACATGGCTATGGCGTCACCGTCCTCCCTCCCGCGCGAGGCGATTCGACGGGGGAGGGGGTTCGTCTGTTCACGTATTTCATACGTTCTGTCATATAGTTTCGGTACCCGTTCGGGCGTCGCATCCGACGGAGTCGGTCGGTGCGGCGGTCAATCGAGCACCGACCGGCGTTCCTCCGGCGAGAGTTCTGCGTGGACGGCGTTGGGCGAACAGTGCTCGCACTCGCAGGCGGGGTTGGTGCTCCGGTCGTACGTCCACACCGGGTAGCCGAACAGGAAGAACGCCTCCATCTGGTGGCGTTCGATGACCGCATCGGCCGCCTGCCCGCAGTTCGGGCACCACTCCTCGTCGTCGGTCGGTTCCTGAAACGTCACCTTCCGACGGCCGAACCCCGCGTTCGAGTACGCCTCCGACCGCGACATCTCGACGAGGTCCTCGGCGGGGTACGGGGCCGCGTCGATTTCGTTGTCGAAGCCGGTTTCGGAGGCGACGTCGGCCGAGAGATACGGTCCGACGCGGACGGTGTTGTCGTAGCCGACGAAGTGGACCGTCACGTCGGCGTCTCGGCCTTCGACGCGAACGTCGTGACCGTGGCCGACGAGGTACAGTTCGAGGTTCCGCCGCGCCTTCGTCAGTTCGATTTCGTGGTCCATGCCGACGGCGTAGACGCCCGTCGTGGGGTCCGTCGCCGTCGCGGACTGCCGCCACCCGACGGTCGAAACGTCGTACTCCTCGGGGGAGGCGGTCGGCGAAACGTCGTCGGCGTAGACGTTCTCGGCGCCCGGCGCGGAGAACTCGCCCTCGGCGGCCTCGGCGGCGACGAACACGTCCTCGGCGTCGGTGACGACCACGTCGCCGTCAACCTGTTCGACGTAGCCGTCTTCGAGGCTGCCGCCGATGGTGGTCTCGGCATCGCCGCGTTCGTCGGGCCGTTCGACGTCGATTGACTGGTGGGTGAACACGTACTCCGCGTTGCGGACGGCGAAGTCGCCGCCGACGCTGTTCGTCGTCACGAACACGTCCGCCGGGTCGAGTAGTTCGACGGGCGGTCGTTCCGAACCGTTGAGCGTTACGTCGCCGTCGTAGGTCGTGGTGTCGTCTGTCATGGATGGGTTTCAGTCGCGTTCCGCGTCGGGTCGTCGAGTCGTTCGGACCGCGCCGGCGACCGGCGGACGGTCAGTCGCGTCTCGGTGTGAAGCGCCAGTTCGTGTTCGGGGTAGGTGTGGTACGTCTCGTAGCCCGTCGCGCCGACCGAGATGGTCGTCCACGCCTCCGGGGCGAACCGGTAGGCGACCGTCGCCTCGTCCGGGCCGGAGAACGCGTCTAGGGGCCGGCCGGTGACGGTCGTCGTCGCGTTGAGGCGGTCGCCGCGGAACCGGAACTCCCGTTCGACGCCGACCGAGAGCGGCGTCTCGTGCGTCGGTTCGGCCGACAGCGGCCTGCACGAACAGAGTTCGTGGAAACCGAGCGACGGGAGGCCGACGTAGTGCGACTCGCCGATTACCGTGAACGCGGCCGGGCGGCCGAGGAGTTCGTCGGGGTGGACCGCCTTCACGTCGAGGCGGTCGAAGTCGGGGCGAGTCCCGGCGTACGCGAAGTACAGTTCGGAGGGAGCGTCGGAGTGGGTGTCTGGGGACATGATCAGGTGTCGACGAGGATGTCGTAGTTGGGATGGAAGATGGAGTTCACCCGCACGCCGTTGTAGCGGGGGACTGGACGCCACCGGGCGTCTCGATAGCGGTCGGAGTACCGCCGAACGTAGTCGGTCCCGTCGGCGACGGGGAGGGACCGACGCTCGCCGGGGGCGAAGACGTAGAACCGCTCGACGCGTTCGACGTCGCCGTCGGAGTCTATGTCCTCCACCGCCCAGTAGGGGAGTTGCCGAGTGAAGCCGGCGGCTCCGACCGTGTTGAGGAACGCCTTGTTGTGTTCGGGGTAGTCGTCCGGCGAGTACGCCCACGTCACTACCACGCCGTCCTCCGAGAGGTGGCGGCGGACCGACCGATAGAACTCCTCGGAGTACAGCGTCAGGAGGTCGTCGTCCGTCGCTCCGGGGACGTCGAGGAGGACGAGGTCGTACGTCTCGTTCGTCTGCTGGAGGTAGCGGTAGCCGTCGCCGACGGTCACGTTCAGGCGGTCGTACCGGTAGGCGTCGTCGTGCCACCGTCGGAAGAACGAGTCGTTCTTCGTCCGGTTCATGAACCGAGCGTCGAGGTCGACCTGGTCGACGGTCACGTCGTACTGCCGGAGGTGGTCGACGGCGACCCAGTCGCCGCCGCCGACGACGAGTACCTTGGTCTCGGGGCCGCGTTCGAACAGCGACATCGGCACGTCCACGAGGCCGTTGTGGTAGCTGTCGGCCCAACTATCGCACATCTGCACCGCCGAGTCGAGACGGAGACACCGCTCCGAGCGACCGGTGAAGTGCGGGTTCGGTCCGCTTCCGGTCCACGTGCGCCGGTATCGGACGACGTGTTGGTACTTCGTCGTCTCCTGCGACGTGACTTCCGCGCGCATCGTACCCGGCCGGTACTCGTCTTCTATCTGCTGTTCGAGGTAGAGTTCGGACAGTCGGTCGTCCACCGTCTCGTGGTTGACCACGGCGCCCGCGTACGTCGCGGTCAAGAGTAGGCAGACGACGAGCAACGCCTTCGGAACGCGGCCGACGAGGGGCGTGGACGCCGCGAACGGCGTCGGCGACCAGCCGCCGAATCGGACGACGAAGACGAGCGCCGCGAGGCCGTTGAGCAACGCGAGCACGAATATGGTCGGGATGAGTCCCAACCCCGGGTACAGCAGTTTCGCGTAGACGATGGCCCCGAACAGGCCGCCGACGTAGTCCATCGCCAGCACGACGGAGAGACCGCTCCGACGCCCGTCGTTGCGTTCGACGGTCCAGACGACGCCGAGACAGCGAACGGTCGCGTCGTGGAGGCGGCGTCCGAACCGGCGAAGCCGCGCCGGCGTCACCGCGTCCTCTTCGCCGAGTTCGTCCACCAAGTAGGTCAAGAGCGGAAGCTCGAACCCCGAGAGGAATCCGACGACGACGACGGGGAGGCGCGCCGCGAGCCATATCAGCTCCGACGGAACCGCTTGGGGGATGCGGACGCTGTTGAGGGCGACGATTAGCAGAAACCCCGCCGGGGCGGCCGCGGCTAGGAGCACCTCGGTCCTGAAGAAGTTCTCTCCGTGTTCGTCTGCGTTCAGGTCGTCCGAGAGCGCCGCGCCGATGCCGAGGCTGAAGAAGTACAGCCCGACGGTGATGACGTACTGGGTCACCGTCCCGCCGTACATCACGGTCAGCAGTTCGGAGTAGACGAACTCGTACGCGAAGCTGCAGAACGACACGACGAACGTGAGTGCGAGGAGGGTGAGCGTCTCGGTTCGTGTATTCGACATGGAGGGTGTATCGGGGACGTGCTGGTCGCGGCTCTCGTCGGGAGGCGCTTGGGCGTCGCTACCTCAGATTCGCGGCGACACCTTCCACTCCTCCTCGATGCTGTACTCCCCGTCGGTCGAACTGTCGATTTCGAGGTCGTACGACTCCCACCGGAAGTTGTGGTTGTTCTCGGAGCCGACTATCTTGGCACCGACGCGGTACCACCCGTCGGCGGCCTGCCCGTTCGTGACGTCGTACTTCACCGTATCGTCCGGGTTTCGGAACGTCTTGTCCCACGGAACCGCGCCGGGGCCCGGCGCGTCGTCCCGGAACTGCGACGTGGTCCCGAGATACGCGACGCCGAGTGCGGCGATTCCGACGGGGTATCGAGACACCTCGTCGCCGTGGTTCTCGTACCAGTCGTCGGCGTAGTCGCCGCCGTGGTACCACGCGTACCCGTGTCTCGTTCGCGGGGCCGAGGAGTACCCGCCGTTACCGCGGCCGGACGCGCCGCGGCCGCCGCCACCGCCGCTCTTTCCTTTGGCGCTGGCGACGCCGACGGGGTTCAGCCCGCCGAGCGACTGTTGCTGTGACTCTTCGTACCTGGACATGACCCACGTGTCGTCTGCGGCGTCGATGACGAGCGACGTGTCGCTCATCTCGAAGCTCGATATGACGTTCGACTTCCGCGGGGGAGGGGACTTACTACCGAGGCATCCGCTCAGGGCGGTGAGCGCTCCGAGGCCGGAGCCGACGATAAATTGGCGGCGACGCATAGTTTGCGATTCCTCTCCAACGATTGGACAACTAGATTAACTATCTTCTGGTTTAGGGGATCGACCCGCTTTCGGACGCGCCCGTTCGCCGAGTGTCGCCGGTCGGCCGCGGCGAGAGAATCGATAAACCGTTACGCGGTGTACAAATGCCGTTCAGAGGTCGTAGCCCCACTCGCGCAGAATCTCCTCGGCGTCGTCGAGGTGGGCCATTCCGGCGAGGTAGATGGCCTCCCGGGCGTCGGTTCGCGACAGTCCCTCGCCGAGTCGCTTCTCCAACGTTCGCTCGGCGTCCACCGCCTCTTCGTGCGTCTCGCGTTGGACGAACAGCTGGTGGACCTCCGGGCGTTCGTCTTTGACCTTCTCGCGGCGAAGGATGAAGGGGAGTTCGTCGCGGGAGAGGCCGCCGTCGCCCTCGTCGCCGTCCGACGACGGAGCGTCCGCCTCGGAGTTCGTCGCCTCGCTACCCCGCGCGGCGTCGTCGCGCGTCGCGGTATCTCGCGTCGCGGCGTCCGGCGTCTCGGCGTCCCGCACGTCGCCCGTGGACGCACCCGTCCCCGAGGAGTCGCTCATCGCCTCGTCGGCGTCGGATTCGGGAGTCGCCGCCGCGTCGTTCGCCTCGGGGGGTGATTCGGCTTCATCCTCCGCGTCGTCGTCCGCGAACGGGTCCGAAGCGCCGGACTTCATACGACTACCTCGCGTTCGTCGTCGGTCAGGTCGTCCTCGGTGAGTTCGACGCCGTACTGCCCGGCGACGAAGCGGGCGAGTTCGTCGAACGCCCGCAGGGTGTCGTGTTCTCGCTCCGCGCGCTTGTTGTTCGAGACGAACTCGAACGCCGTCGTCTGGGCGTCCCACGCGCCGTTCAGCATCGCCTCGCGGACGGGTATCTTGACCGGAGAGACCGGGTAGTCGAGTTCGTTCAGCGCGGCTTCGTACTTGTCGCGCATCCGCGTGCGACGGACCTTGTTCGGCACGACGGCGACGACGCCGACTTCGGTGTCCACCTCCGCTTCGAGGTTCGAGACGGTGTCTTCCAGCCCGTAGAGCGACTGTTCGCCCTTCGGCGAGAGTTCGAGCGGGATGACGACGTTCCCGGTGGCGGCGACGGCGTTGTAGACGTGCTGACCGCCGGTCGCCGGGGGGTCGACGACGACGACGTCGTACTCGTCGGGGACGCCGGAGTCTCCGATGACGCGGCGCAGTTGGAGTTCCTTGACGAACCGACCGCCCATGTCCTGCTCCATCTCCTGGGCTCGCTGGAGGTTCGTCTCCAGGCTATCGAGCATGTTGTGACTCGGAATCACGTGCAGGCCGTGCGTCGTCTCGCGGACGAGGTCCGAGAACTCCCCCTTCGGCCGGTCGATGAGGTGACGAACGAGGTTGTCCACGTCGGGGTCGGCCCGTTCGTCGTCGACGCCGAGGTGGTGGCTCGCGCCGCCATTCTGCGGGTCGAGGTCCACGAGGAGCGTCTTCTGCCCGTGCCGCCGGTGGGCCGCGGCGAGGTTGACCGCGAGCGCGGTTTTCCCCACCCCGCCCGCCTCACTCCAGAGCGCGTACGATATCATTCGAACGTCTGCAGACACCACCTGTTCATAAATCTTGACCAAACTGAGCAGTAATACTGCGCAATAATACTGACGAGTAACACTGATTGGAAATACTGAACCGGAGGTCTGAACACCGTTTCTGAGCGCTCTTTCTGCCCATATCGGCCGATTCAAACGGTTCAGGCGGACAGTCGTACTGGACGGTAATGGCAACGAATCCCACCAACACCGTTGAACAGTAGTACTGATCAGTAACACTGCCCAATAATACTGATTAGTAATACTAAGATATGTTACTGAGAGAGGATACTGAACAGACGGTTGGACGAGACGGTCCGGTCTCGAATACTGCGTACTCGTTCTACCGGGACGGACCGAACCGTCCGCACGGGCAGAACTCGGAGCGTCGGCACGACATTCGGTTCGGTCGGTAATCACCGTCAAGGACCCGAGGGACGTACTCGGGGTATGGTGAACATCACGCTCGACGAACGCGACAGAGCGGTACTCGAACGCCTCCGCGAGGGGGAGGCGGACGTCGAGTCGGTCGCCGAAAGCGTCTCCGCGAGTGCGGCGCACCTCCGAGAGCGACTGCCCGAACTCGCGGACAACGGGTTGGTGGAGCGAACCGGCGACGACCGCTACGCGGTCACGTCGAACGGGGAGCGAGTCGTCGAAGCCTCGCCCGCCGGAACGAAGGACAACCGAATCGACACGCCGCCGGACGTAGAAGGGGAGATAGCGTCCTTCGACCTCCCG
Organism: Halopelagius longus; assembly: GCF_900100875.1. Classification (NCBI taxonomy): domain Archaea; kingdom Methanobacteriati; phylum Methanobacteriota; class Halobacteria; order Halobacteriales; family Haloferacaceae; genus Halopelagius; species Halopelagius longus. The sequence goes on from NZ_FNKQ01000005.1 coordinate 234,672, forward strand.
CCCGACAGGGAGGAGGCGGTCCGAAACGCCTTCGCGTTCCTCCACTACTGGGGCGCGGCGTCCGAGAGCGAGATCATCGACGACGTGTACAGCGAGGACCCGGCGGGGTTCGAGTCCCGGGAGGAGTGGGCCGAGTTCGTTCGAGAGCATCTAGCGCGCCTTCCGTCGGTCGAACCGCCGAGCGGCGACGAGGAACAGTGGCGGTTCACCGGGACGGCCATCGTCGAGGAACCGACCGACGACGGCCGAAACGTGCTCGGGAGCGAGGACGCCTCCGACAGTAGCGCCAAGTTCGCGCTCGAACGGTTGGAGATGGACGAGGACGAACGAAGCGCCGTCCGCGCGGCCTTCGGCCTCCTCGTAACGGAGAACGAGGCGGACGCGGACGGGATTCGGGACCGGGTGTACCCCGACCACTCCGCCGGGTACGACTCCCCCGACGACTGGTGGGACGACTGCGTTCGAGATGCCTTCGAATCGCTTCCCGGCGTCGAACGAAGGGACGGAGACGAAGAACGCTGGCAGTACCGCCAAACCGAGTCCGGGGCGGCGTCGAGCAATCCGGGGGCCGAACTCCCGGACGATATCTCCGCACCGTCGCACGACGACGGCTAACTCGTCCGTCGTCACACGAGCGAGGGTTGTACAAAAATATATATCGATATCGCTTTCGACGTACCACCATTCGAAGCGGGTCGTACCGCCGACGGAACGACGGACGCGTAGCTCCGATCCAGTCGAACCGGATTTCGAACGGGTGAAAGCGACGCTTCGTCCGTACTCGTTCGATATTCCGAACGAGTACCCGGATGAGAACTGATACGACCGGATGGATTTTCTGCACCACGGATATTTCCCATCTCGAGCATATTAGGGAATATCGGAATCCAGATAGTCAGTCATACTCGCTATTCTAACTCGATATGGCCATATATTTGCCATCAGTCGAAACAGATACCCAGAAGAAAACGGGACCAGATAACGAATATAACTAGTTGTACTCAGTTCGTTCAGCGGTCGTTCGAGTGGTCCATCGTCACGTCGTCGGTGAGGGAGTTGGCGGTCCGAACCCATTACAGACATAGGTGCGTAATAGAAGGGATGCTCCGGTCGAGGAAGAGGCCCGTTCAACGAAATTGGAAAGGCCGGTGCGACGTTTCAGAACGAACGAGAGTAGAGGGGAGGAGGGGCGTCAGTAGTGGGCGTATCGAAGTTCGATGACGTTGGCGGTGCTCTTGACCGCGTCTGCCAACTCGGACATCTTCTCAGGGGAGCGAACGCGGTTCACGGGCCCGGAGACGGAGACTGCGCTTATGACTTCGTCCGTGCTCCGGTCCATGACGGGAACGCCGATTGTGAGGACGCCCTTCCGGCGGTCCTGATCTTCGACGGAGTAGCCCCGTTCGCGGGTCGTTTCGAGTTCGTCGTGGAGTTCCTCGCGCGTGGTGATGGTGTGTTCGTTCGCGCGCGGGAGGCCGTGTTCGTGGACGATGGCGTCAACGCGTTCGCGGGGATAGTGTGCCAGCATCGCCTTCCCGAGGGCGGTCCAGTGCATGTTGGTGTACTCGCCGATGGGGGCGTTGTCGTGGATGGCGTCGGCCACTTCCGACTTGTAGAGGAGGACGCGGAGGCCGTTCTCCTCGATGCCGAGGTTCGCGACTTCGCCCGTCTCTCTGGCGAGTTTGTCGACTTCCAACTTGGCGGCGCGGTACAGTCTCGACCGGTTCCGAACGACGCCGCCGTACTCCAGAAACCGAAAGCCCAGTCGGTAGGAGTCGCCCTCGCGAACGACGAGGTCGAGGCGTTCGAGCGTCTTCAGGTAGATGTGAACCGTGCTCTTGGGGATATCGAGTGCGTCGGCCGTCTCGGTCACGCCCGCACGCTCTGCAGACTCGAGGAAGTCAACTATCTCGAACGCGCGTTCGAGAGAACTGATCGTGTCTCCCGTGCCCGATTCAACGTCATTTCTCGACATAGGAGTTTATCGCCCGGCGAGCGACTTAAAGCCGAGGGGGAGGGAGAGGCGAGTCTCGTTCGAGACTGTTGAACGGACGGACCGCGAGAAAATTCGGGGCGAGAACGGCGGCGGCGTTACGGGAGGACGAGGTTCTCGAGTTCGTCCACTCCGCCTTCGTCGAGGGTTTCGACGTTCCGGGCGACGATGTCGGCGAGGCGACTCCAGTGGGCGGGACTGTGGCCCGCGTTGTGGGGGGTGATGGTGACGTTCTCGAACTCCCAGAGGACGTGTTCCGGCGGAAGCGGTTCGGGGTCGGTCACGTCCAGCGACGCGCTCGCTATCCGGTTGTTCTGAATCGCCGCGACCAACGCGTCGGTGTCGAGTATCGGTCCGCGACCGACGTTGGTGACCGTGGCGTGCGGCGGGAGCGTCTCGAACTCCTCCTCGCCGACGAGGCCCCGAGTCGTGTCGGTGAGGGGCGCGGCGACGACGAGGTGGTCCGTTCGGGCGAGGGCGTCGTGGAAGTCGTCGGCGTCGAAGCCGAGCACTTCGTCCGTCGGCCCGCCTTTCTCCGGGGTGTAGCGGACGCCGATTGTGTCGACGCCGAACCCCTCCAGTCGTTCGACGACGGCGGTGCCGATGGCGCCGAGGCCGACGACGGTGACGGTGCTCCCCTGTAGTTCGCCCGCCTGATAGTGCCGCCACTCGTGACGCTGTTCGCGCCGCCACCCCTCTCGGAGGCGGCGCGTCGAGGTGAGGATGTAGCCGAGAACCTGCTCTGCGATGTTCGGTGCGTGAACGCCCGACGCGTTCGTAACGGCGACGTTCATGTCGGAGAACGTATCGAGCGGAAGGTGGCCGTACCCGGCGGCGATACCGGCGAACAACCGGAGGTTCTCCGCCTCCTCTAACAGTTCCGCCTCGATTTCGACGCTCGAAACGACCCGCGCCTCCCGAATCAGTTCGCGTTCCTCCCGCGGCGTTCGCGCGAGTTCGACCGAGTGGTCCGGGAGTCGGTCGCGGAGTTCGCTGACGTATTCTTCGGCGGGGAGTCCGTGCGTTCCTTGTCGTAAGACGACCACGTCTGGATTTCCGGTCATGTGGATGACTACCTCTCGGACCGAGAGTGCGACCCGCTATCGAACGTCTCGGCCGGGTAATAGATTCCGACAGATGCGTATATACAACCGTTTACAGGAAAGTTTTACCTCAAACCCAGTTCGCCGAGTAAATGTTCTCTCCCGTGCGTTTTGCGGCCGTACGCGCGAGAGGAGGACCCCCGAGAGCCGATCCATCGTTCACGGACCTAAATTATATATATCGGGAGTTCGTTGTCCGTGAATGGTAATGGCAAGCAACCATCAGCGGAGAGAGTTTATCAAAGCAGCAGCGCTCGGCGGCGTCGCGGCGTCCGCTGGATGTCTCAGCAGCGTCACCGGCGGCGGAAGCGATTCGTCCGGGTCCGGCGGCGGTGGCGGTGGCGGCGGTGACGGAAACACCGTGGAGTACTGGGAGTACTTCCACTCGCAGTCGCAGGTCGCAGAAAAGTTGATGCAGTCGTCCGTCGAGGAGTTCCAGAGCAGCACGGACGCCCAGATGAAGATGAACTGGGCGAGTTGGGACGACATCAACGGCGGCAAGTGGAAGAACAACATCCAGAACGGCAACCGACCCGTCATCTACGACTCGACGAACTCGCTCGACGGGCAGTTCATCGAACCCGGATGGGTGAAACCGGTGAGCGAGTACAAGGACCGACTGAGCGACGACGCCCTGCAGAACATCGAGTGGGCGATGCAGATGGCCCAGAGTTGCTACCGCGGGTTCGACGAGAACCTCTACGAGATTCCCATCGGACTCGAAGTGGGGTCGCCGTTCATCGCTCGGGCGGACCACTTCGAGGAGGCGGGCCTGTCCATCGAGGAGGACTTCCCGCCGACGGACTACGAGCATCTGGTCGAAGTCGCCACGCAACTGCAGGAGAACGGTCCCGGCGACTACGGGTTCCAGATTTACGGCGCGCAAGGCGACGTGACCGACGAGGCACTCGTCACGTGGACCGCCTCCGAGGGCGGGTACGAGGGGATGTACCTCGACGAGGAGTGGTCGGACGTGAAGTACGACTCCGACGTCTGGAAGACGGCCACGAAGCAGTACGTGGACCTCTACCGGAAACACGGCCTCTCCTCGGACAAAGCCCCGACGGCCTCCAACGAGGGCGTCGCCCAGATGCTCATCCAAGGGGACGTGAGCATGTACCAGGGCAGCACGAAGGACCTCGGGTTGTTCCGGAGTCGCGCCGAGGAGATGTTGAAGGACGGCACCATCGTCTTCGGTCCCTCCTGGGAGGGAAGCGCCGGCAACCGCGGGGAGTTCTTCACCCAGTGCATCGCGCTCATGCGGAAGCCCGACGGCGTCTCCGAGGACGTCTGGAGCCAGCGCGAGGAGTTGGCCATCCAGTGGATAAACAAGGTGCTCTCGAAGGAGTTCCAGTCGGAGGTTCCCCGGTCGCTGGCGACGCTCCCGGTCCGGAAAGACGTGTGGGAGAGCCTCCACGAGGACCCGGCGCTCTCGGAGAGCAACTACATGAGCACCTTAGAGACGATGGCCGACGGGATGGAACACGGCTGGTCCAGCCACCCGAAGATGAACGCCATCCAGTACAACATCGCCGGTCCGCTGTTCCAAGAGGCCGTGCGCGGACAGATATCGCCCGAGGAGGCCTGCACTCGGGCCGCAGAACAGATACGGGACCAGATCGATCTCTGAGATGTCCACCCAGAACCGCTTCGACTTCGGAGGCCGGACCGAACGCTACCGCGAGACCCTCTCGGAGAACTGGTTCTCGTACCTGCTGATACTGCCGGTGCTCGTGTTCTTGGTCCTGCTCATGTGGCTCCCGTTCGCGCAGGGGGTGTACATGAGCTTCAACGACTGGCCCTTCGGCGGCGACCCGACGTGGGTCGGCTTGGGGAACTACGAGTTCCTGTTCGGGTGGGAACCGTTCTACACGTCGTTGAAGGCGACGCTTCTGTTCTCGCTCACGACGGCGTTCCAACTCGGCATCGCTCTCGTGGCGGCGTTGGCCGTGCGCGAAATCCGCCGCGGGAAGAGTCTCGTCACCGGGACGTTCCTCCTCTCGTACACGGTGCCGCCGCTCGTCACCGGTACCATCTGGGCGTACCTGCTGCAACCCGACCTCGGTCCAGTCTTCGGGTTCCTCACGCAGTGGGGGATCCTCGAAGAGACGGTCTACTGGGGGAGTCAGGGTGCCGCCGCCCTCGGCGTCGTCGTGTTCGTGACGACGTGGACGTTCTGGCCGTTCATGTTCCTCATCATCTCGGCCAGTCTGGAGAGCATTCCCGAGGAGATGTACGAGAGCGCGCGGATGTACGGCGCGAACCGCTTCCAGACGTTCCTCCGTGTGACGCTCCCGCAGTTGAAGAGCGCCATCTTGGTCGCACTGAGCATCCGCATCATCTGGAACATGACGAAGATATCGCAGGTGCTGCAGCTGACGAACGGCGGCCCCGGATACGACACGTCGATTCTGGCGGTGCTCCTGTACAGGTTCGCCTACGGACAGGGCCGGATGGGCGTCTCCTACGCCGTCGGCGTCATCCTGCTCCTCCTGACCATCGGCTTCGTGTTCGTGTTCATCCGCGAATTCGAGCGAACGAGCGAGGGCCCCGAATAATGAGTACGCAAGAGTTCGACGTGACTGGCGTGACGCTGAAGGCGGCCACGTACGGGGTCATCTCGTTCCTCGTCCTGTTCAACCTCACCGTGTTGGTGTTCATCTTCTCGGTGTCGTTCATGCCGCCGACGGAGTTCTTCGGCGACCCGCACATCATCCCGAAGGACCCGACGCTGGAGGCGTGGACAAGCGGGTTCGCGGAACTGCGCGACAACCTCGTGAACAGCTTCCTCATCGGCCTCGGGACGACCATCGTCGCGTTGGCCATCTCCATCCCGGGCGCGTACGCGTTCGCCCGAAAGGAGTTCTACGGCAAGAAGCTGGGCTTCTACGCCATCATCTCGGCGATGATGTTCCCGTACATCCTCTTGGTCATCCCCATCATGGACCTCTGGAACGACCTCGGGTTGTACAACACCATCCCCGGGATGATACTGGCGTATCAGGTGTTCGTCACCCCCTTCGCCATCTGGATTCTCCGGGACTTCTTCGCGAAGTTGCCGAAGGACATAGAAGAGGCCGCGCAGGTGTACGGCTGCACGCAGTTCACGGCGTTCCTCCGGGTCATCCTCCCGTTGGCGACGCCCGGCATCGTCGCCGTCGGCTTCCTCGCGTTCCTCACCGGGTGGAACGACTTCCTGTTCGCCAACCTGCTGACCACCGGGACGGGCCCGGTTCCGGCGGTGCCGGTGCTGTACGGCACCATCGGCGGCGGGTCGGGCGAACGCGTCTACTGGGGGAAGCTGATGGCGGAGACGCTCATCATCGGCACGCCGCCGACGATACTGTACCTCGTGGCGCGGAACTACCTCGAAAACGCATTCACGGTGTAACACAATGACCGCACTAGAAGACGTAGACGGTTCGGACGAACGGACGACGGAACAGCCGACGGACCCGGACGCCGCCCCGCCGGGGGCGGACGACACCGACGGGCAGATTCGCATCGAGAACCTGCGAAAGACGTTCGACAACGGCGAAATCGTCGCCTGCGACGACGTGAATATAAAGACGGAGGGCGGCGAGTTCGTCGTTCTCGTCGGCCCCTCGGGGTGCGGGAAGACGACGACGCTCCGCTGTATCGCCGGGTTGGAGGAACCCGACGAGGGTCGGATACTCGTCGACGGCGAGGACGTGACGGGGAAGAAATCGAAGGACAGGGACCTCGCGTTCGTCTTCCAGAGCATCGCCCTGTTCCCGCACATGACCGTACGGAAGAACATGCGCTTCGGCCTCGACATGAAGACGGACCTGCCGAAGTCGGAGAAGAACCAACGAGTCAAGGAGGCGGCGGAGACGCTCGGCATCGAGGAGACCCTCGACCGCAAGCCGTCTGCGCTCTCGGGCGGACAACAGCAACGCGTTTCGCTCGGGCGCGCGATGGTGATGGAACCGGCCGCGTTCTTGCTGGACGAACCGTTCTCGGCGCTCGACGCGAACCTGCGGGACCACATGCGCGTGGAGGTCAAGAAGATTCAGCGGCGACTCGACACCGCGATGGTGTTCGTCACGCACGACCAAGAGGAGGCGATGACGCTCGGCGACAAGATCGTCGTGATGGACGACGGGTACGTCCAGCAGATAGGCACGCCGTACGACATCTACAACGAACCCGAGAACCGCTTCGTCGCCGACTTCATCGGGTCGCCGTCGCCGAATCTCATCGACTGCACCGTCGAGGAGACGTCCGACGGCGTCGCGTTCGCGAGCGACTTCTGCACGATACCGGCGACGGACGAACAGGCCGAGGCGGTTCGGGAACGCGGCGACGAAACCGTCGTCTACGGCGTGCGCCCGGAGTACCTGAACATCCGCGAGGAGGGCGGCCACTTCACGGCCCGACTCGACGTCGTCGAACCCCTCGGCGACAGGGACGCCGTCCACATCTCCTCGGGCGGCACCCCCCTGTCTGCGGTGACGCCGCAAGGAGAGGTTTCGAAGGACAGAGAGACGGTGAACGTGCAGATACGGACGGACGAATCGTGGCTGTTCGACGAGGACGGCGACCGAATCGTCTGACGGCCGACGCCCGTCTTCACCACCAAAGGTAAGCGAGTCGAACGCGAAGCGACACCGAACGGAGACTTCCGATGACACGATACGAAACGGCGGTACGGGCGGCGCGCGAGGGGTCCGAAGTCGCCCACGACCTGTTCCGCACCGAACTGGACGTCGAGACCAAGAGTTCGAAGATGGACTTCGTGACCCGCGCGGACACCGAAACCCAGCGTCGGGTCATCTCCGCCGTCCGCGAGGAGTACCCCGACGCCACTATCGTCGGCGAGGAGGAAGACGAGTTGAAGTCCGTCCCCGAAGACGGGAACGCGTGGGTCGTAGACCCCATCGACGGCACGACCAACTTCGTCCGCGAGGCGCAGTTGTGGACGACCACCGTCGCGGTCGTACGGGACCACGAAACCGTCGCGGCGGTGACCGTCGCGCCGGCACTCGGCGACACGTACGCGGCGAACCCCGACAGCGTGACCCGGAACGGGGAACCGATGGCCGCGAGTGCTCACACCGACTTAGCGGAGTTCAGCGTCGCGCCCATCCTCCGGTACGGCCCCGAACGCGACGACGAGTTCGGCGACCTACTGGCCGGACTGATACGGAACTTCGGGGACCTGCGCCGGTTCGGGTGCGCGCAGGTGACCCTCGCGATGGTCGCCTGCGGAACGCTCGAGGCGGCGATTTCCGCGCAACCGGAGCCGAACCCGTGGGACACCGTCGCGGGCGTCTACCTCGTCCGTCGGGCGGGCGGGACGGTCACGGACGTACACGGCGACCCGTGGGAACCCGGATGCGAGGGCATCGTCGCGTCGGACGGCGAGGCCCACGACGAGGTTCTGGACCGGGTGAGCGAGGTAATACGGTAGAGCGACCGTAACGCGGGCCTGCGCGACTCGAAGTTCGACGGTCGACGCGCGAGCGACGGTGCCTCGCCGGATGGAAGATTTTACTACGCTCTGCGCGCCAACTACGTGCATGCCGGTAGATTACTCGGAGCTACACGACCCGAACGCGGAGTACACGATGCGAGAGCTATCCGCCGAGACGATGGGCGTCACCGCGGAACGGGGTGGCGGCCGCGACGTCGAGATTACCGACGTGCAGACGACGATGATAGACGGGAACTTCCCGTGGACGCTCGTCCGAGTGTACACGGACGCCGGTTTCGTTGGGACGGGCGAGGCCTACTGGGGCGCGGGTGTCCCCGAACTCATCGAACGGATGAAGCCGTTCGTCGTCGGCGAGAATCCCTTGGACATCGACCGACTGTTCGAACACTTGGTCCAGAAGATGTCCGGCGAAGGTTCCGTCGAGGGCGTCACCGTCACCGCCATCTCCGGCATCGAAATCGCCTTACACGACCTCGCGGGCAAGATTCTCGACGTTCCCGCCTACCAACTGCTCGGCGGGAAGTACCGCGACAAGGTCCGCGTCTACTGCGACTGTCACACCGAACAAGAAGCCGACCCCGAAGCCTGCGCCGACGAGGCGGAACGAGTCGTCGAAGAACTCGGCTACGACGCCCTAAAATTCGACCTAGACGTGCCCTCGGGCTTCGAGAAGGACCGCGCGAACCGCCACCTCCGCCCCGGCGAGGTTCGCCACAAGGCCGAAATCGTCGAGAAGGTCACCGAACGCGTGAAAGACCGCGCGGACGTCGCCTTCGACTGCCACTGGACGTTCTCCGCCAACTCCGCGCAACGCCTCGCGGCCGCCATCGAAGACTACGACGTCTGGTGGCTAGAAGACCCCGTCCCGCCGGAGAACCTCGAAGTGCAGGAAGAGGTCACCAAGTCCACGACGACGCCGATTACGGTGGGCGAGAACCGCTACCGCGTCACCGAGGAACGCCGCCTCATCGAGAACCAAGCGGTCGACATCATCGCGCCGGACCTGCCGAAAGTCGGCGGCATGCGCGAGACGCGGAAGATTGCGGACGTTGCGAACCAGTACTACATCCCGGTCGCGATGCACAACGTCTCCTCGCCTATCGCCACGATGGCCTCCGCGCACGTCGGCACGGCCATTCCGAACTCGTTGGCCGTCGAGTACCACTCCTACGAACTGGACTGGTGGAGCGATTTGGTCGAAGAGACGGTCATCGAGGACGGCTACGTCGAGATTCCCGAAAAACCGGGCCTCGGCCTGACGCTCGACATGGACACGGTGGAAGAGCACATGGTCGCAGGAGAGACGCTGTTCGACGAGGCGTAAGCCGAAGTCGAGCACGTGACGCACAGCGTCACGAAGTTCGACGAAGAATAACGTCGTCGAGCCAGCGAATCTCTGATTCGCGCTGTTCGACGAGGCGTAAGCCGACATCGAGCACGTGCACAGCGTCACGAAGTTCGACGAAGAATAACGTCGTCGGGCCGGCGTATCTTCTGACTGGTGGCTGTCGCCCGGCCGTTCTGGGCGAGTTACATTGAGGCTTTGTCTTGTGTGTTATATACATTATTAATGGAGTCCACGACCGTAGGGTTCGAGAGAGGCGGCTATCACTGAGAACTGCGAATTTCTCCCATACAGCGGGGAATAACGCGTTTATCCGGAGTTCGGTAGTTGGATTTATGGAAAGCCCTATCACCACGGCGTCAACCAAACTTCGATCCGCTATCCCGTCATATGCCGAGTTTGAGCCCGTATATATTCGTTTCTCGGTTTGCGAGTCGGACGGTGAGAATCGAGTGGCGTGTATCGCCGGACCAGATAGAAATCCGAATTTGTAGCAATATTATAGAGGACCAGGTGGGTTCGTTCGAAGAGCGAGCGGAGTTCGTCCGCGCGCGGAACGACGTCGACGCCGGCGGCGAATCTGACGAAGTTATTCGGACGAAGGTCTATCTAGCTCGCGTGAGAGGACCGTGACGATGGGAGAAATCGAGCGAATCTCTGTGTATCCGGTGAAGGGACTCGACGGACGCCGCCTCGACGCCGCGGAGGTGTTGGAGGGCGGAACGCTCGAACGCGACCGCGAATTTGCACTATTCGATGCCGACGGCGACGTGATGAACGGGAAGCGGACGGAACGCGTCCACGACGTGGATACGACGTTCGATACGGAGACGGGAGCGCTGACGGTGCGGACCGCAGACGGGGAAGAAGACGAGTTCGACCTCGACGCCGAGAGCGGGCGGGAGCGAGCGTCCGAGTGGTTCGGCGAGTTCTTCGGGGAGGACCTGACGCTGAAGCGAGACCGGAGTTTGGGGTTCGTAGACCGCCGCGGGATGGGCCCGTCGGTCATCAGCACGGCGACCCTGCGGGAAGTCGCGTCGTGGTTCGACGGGACGACGGTCGAGGGGATGCGGCGGCGACTCCGGGCGAACGTCGAAGTGAGCGGCGTGCCGGCGTTCTGGGAGGACCGGTTCGTCGGTCCCGACGCGCCGTCGTTCGTCGCCGGCGACGTTCGATTCGACGGCGTCACGCCCTGCGGTCGGTGCGTCGTCCCGCAACGGGACCCCGACACCGGCGACCGGACGCCGGAGTTCCGCGAACGGTTCGTCGAACGGCGGCGGGAGACGTTCCCCGAGTGGGCCGACGAGGCGGCGTTCGACCACTTCTACACGCTGATGATAATTACGGACGTACCCGAGGACTACCGCGGGGCGACGGTTCGCGTCGGCGACACGGTGCAGTCCGTCGAGGGATAGAGGTCCCGGTTCGAGTAGAGAGGTCGGAAACGGAGACTCGTATCGAGGCGGCGAGCAACCGAACTCGGACACGGAGTGAGTAAGGCGAGGGCGAGTACACTGAACCCCTTCCGCCAGCGTCCGAGGCGGACGCACCTCCTCTCGTGAGGAAACGTGCGAATCGCCCGAATGTATTTGCGACGTCGGCGCGTACACTCGATATTCGGTATCTGTCGGCCTCCCGAGAGGCCGACGGCCGCGAAATCGATGACCCGGAACAGACGCCGCACGACGGAACGCGTGCGAGAACCGCGACCGGCGCAGAACGCCGACAAGCGACGTTTTCCAAGGCGATGACAGACAATCATACGACTCTCGGTAGTTCGAAGTCGGAGACCGCACCGAACGAAGACGAGGGATGGTGCATCGTACTCAACCCGGTGAGCGGAACCGGCGACCACGGAGAGGAGGTCCGTTCGCTCGCGGCGGAGCGCGGATACGCCGTCAGAGAGACGGAAGAGGCGGGTGACGCGATGGCCCTCGCGGAGGAAGCCGCGGAGGAAGGCGTCTCGCGAGTCGCCGCGTGCGGCGGCGACGGCACGGTACACGAAGTCGTCCGCGGACTCGACCGGGCGGACGCGCTAGACGAGGTCACGTTCGGCGTCGTCCCCGGCGGGACGGGGAACAACTTCGCGGGGAACATCGGCGTGCGGAGCGTCGAACACGCCTTCGAGGTCCTCGAAACCGGCGAACGACGGCGCATCGACTTGGGCGTTGCCGACGGCGAACCGTTCGTCAACTCCTGCATCGCCGGCCTCACCTCGAAGACGAGTTCCGAGACCAGTCCGGAGTTGAAGGAACGCGTCGGCACCCTCGCGTACGTCATCACCGGCATTCAACAGGCGGCGACGTTCGACCCGCTTCACGTCGCAATCGACATCGAAACGGGGCCGGAGATGGACCCGAAGACGTGGGAGGGCGACGCGCTCTGTCTCCTCGTCGGGAACGCGCGACACTTCCCCCGCGGCGGCCAAGCGAACGTCGAGGACGGCCTCTTCGACGTGACCATCGTCGAGGAGATGCCGACGCCGGAGATGCTCACGGAGGCGGCGGCCCAACGGTTGTTCGGCCGGGAGACGGAGCACGTGACGCAACTCACCGCCGAGCGACTCGAAATCACCCACCAGCAGGGCGAGAGCGTCGAGTTCAGTCTCGACGGCGAGATAAGCGCACACCGCCGCCTGAACCTCTCGGTTCGCCCGCGAGAGTTGACCGTCGCCGTCGGACCGGAGTACGAACCCCTCCCTGCGATGGGCTAAATCCGACGTTCGCGCCGACTGAGCCGCGTTTCCGACGCTCGTCCGTCGGTAGGGCAGTAACTGAGATCGGACGTAGCCGAGCGAGTTCGCCGCCCGAGGAGGCGTGTTCGGCAGACAATAATACTGACCAATAATACTGATCAGTAACACTGCCCAGTAATACTACTGAGAGGACGAACGGAGTCTATCGAGAGGGCGTCAAGAGTAATTCCTCCGTAGATAGGGGGTCGAGCGACCGCAATCTACCGTCGGTCGCCTCGCCGTTCGGCGATTTTGCGGGCAGTATTCGGGACTATGGCGAATGTTTATTATCATTCGAGAACGTTTCGAATACGCCCGATATGAGCGTCAAACGACACTACGAACGCGAATTCGTTCGAACGTTCTTTACATCACCCACGGCGGTCGAAGGAGAGGACGACTCCGCGAAGATGGTCAAGAGCGCAGCCCAACTCCGCGGGATGCAGGCGCCGGACGTGTGGGTTCCGGACAACGAGGACGCGACTGCGCCGTCCATGCGCGACGAGGGCGTCGAGAACATCGTCGAGGTCGTCTCCGAACACGGATCGGACTTCCCGGGCGAGATTCACCCCCGCGTCGTCTGGCACCGGGAGCGTCCCACCACCCGGTATCAAGGGTTCAAGCAGATGCTGGAGATAGCCGACCCCGAAAACGGCGCGGTCGACTACATCGACGGGTTCGTCATCCCCGAAGTCGGCGACATAGACGACTGGAAGAAGGCCGACGAGTTCTTCACCATCATCGAAAACGAGCACGGACTCGAAGAGGGGAGCCTCTCCATGTCGGTCATCGTCGAGAGCGGCGAGGCCGAACTCGCCATGGCGGACCTCCGCGAGGAGATGGGGAAACCCTCCAACAACCTCGAACGCCTCTTTCTCCTCGTCGACGGCGAGGTGGACTACACGAAGGACATGCGCGCGATGACGCCCACGGGCGAACTGCCGCCGTGGCCCGAACTGCGACACAACACCTCCCGCGGTGCCAGCGCCGCCGGACTCATCGCCGTGGACGGCCCGTACGACGACATCCGCGACGTCGAGGGGTACCGAGAGCGGATGACCGAAAACCGGGCGAAGGGGATGACCGGCATCTGGTCGCTAACGCCCGGGCAGGTCGTCGAGGCGAACAAAGCGCCCCTGCCGCCGAAGACCGGCAGTTGGCTCTTAGAGGTCGGGGACCGCGAGATAGAACTCGAATCCGAGGACGGACGCCAACGGTACGAGGGGAACGAAGTGAGCCTCGAAGAGACCGGCGACGGCGAGTACGTCCTGCGCGTCGGCGGCGACGAACAGCAACTCGACGAGGACGAACTGCGCGAGGAGTTGCTGGACATGACCGCCTACGTCCCGAGCATGGACGACATCGTCGACTCCATGGAGGAGTTCGAGGCGGCCAAGGAAGCCGGGAAGGGCGCGATCGCCATGACGCAGGCGACGACGCTCGCCATCGACGGCGTCGAAATCGACATCAGCAAAGACCGGATGTGGGACGAAGCCACCTATCAGGCCGCCCAGACGCCGATAACCCTGTTCCAAGACGTCTACGAGCACCGGCCGGACCAACACGAGGAGTTAGAGGAGATGTACGGCGCAGACGTCGTCGAACGCGCGACGAACGTCGGTAACTGACGGGCGAGTCCGCTCCGCCGCGGTTTTTTCTTCTTTCTCGCCGTCCGGAAGTGATCTACTGTAGCACGGCAGTCAAGAAGGCAATTCCGGCGTTCAGTGAAGGAATTCTACTTTTCAGATTCCGACGAGGTAAGCCCGTAGTCTTTCGGGTCATACTCATCGGTGGCTGATAGGAGAAGTAGCAGTCCGAACGAAACGATAGAGATGTAGAATACGTCCAACTGTAGTGGACCGACGGAAATGTAGTGTTCTCCCGAACTGGCGAAGATGACTGTTGCGACGATGCCAGCGATTCCAATAACTGCATAGTGATAGGTGTGTATCTTAGTGTATAGCCGAAGCCACTTCCCCATACCAATTAAACAGACACCAGCAGTAAGGATTCTTCGGCGTTAGGCCCGAACACGCTACTGATCGAGCGAGTCACTCCGTCTCGTTGTAACGGAATCCCGCGAGTAGGAGTAAGATCAGATGCAGTGAGAGTGTGAGTCTCGATATCGCGCCGTCGCGTCGCCGGGCGTCAGGAACGCCACCGCTTGCTCCGCGTCGTGACGACGTCGGTCCGCGGACTGTAGTAGAGTATCGGGTCGCCCTCCGGGTGGTCGAACGCGTTCGCCTCGAACAGCGTGTTCGCCTCGACGGTCCACTCCGCGTCGTAGAGCGGCCATCGTTCGTGGGAGATGTCCGTGTACCTAATCCGCCCGCTCGTGTCCTGCGTGTACAGGCGTCGTCGCTCCGTCAGGAACTCGGTCAGCGACCCCGGTTCGGCCTCGAAGGGGTCGCCCGTCGGTCCGTAGGTGGCGGAGAACGTTACGGGTCGGTCGCCGGGGTGGAGCCGCCGGTTATCGAACCTGACGCGGCCGTCTTCGCCCTCCATCCGGATGCGGGAGTAGTAGTACGGCAGGTGGTGCGTCAGGCGCGCGCCGACGGTGGCGAGGAGACTGCTCGCGTCGAGGTTGAAGAAGTAGACCCCCTGCTCGCCGTTGCAGGTGACGTACGTCCGGAGGTTCAACTCCGGCACCGGGATGCCCAGCGACGCCGGGAGTCCCCGCGGGCGAACGTCGACGTTTCGGAAGGGGACGATGGAGAGCCACCCGGACCCGTCGCACTCCTGCACCGCGAGGGCGTCGGGGATGTGCGCGTCGATGACGTCCGCATCCACGCGCCAGTTGGCGAACAGGACGTGCTCCCACCCGAACGCTATCGGAATCATACCGACACGACGAGACGACAGATTGTCAATGTATCCGCCGGGACTCACATCTCCGCTTTCTCGTCACACCGCCTCCTCGTCGCGGACGACGAGAGTTCCGGCGGCGACGTCTCCGAGTCGCCGACGGCCGTCCGTCAGCGCCATCGCGACGAACGCGAGGAGATAGCCCGCGGGGAGCCAATCGACGAACCGAAACAGCGTCCGAATCGTCGCCGCGGCGTACGTGCAGTCCCCGCCGTCCGCCGAGACGACGGCGATGCCGAACGCGCGCTTGCCGACGGTGCGTCCGAACGCGCCTTCGAGGACGACGTGGTACGGAAAGCCGACGACGGCGGAGAGCGTCGCCGTCGCCGCGAGTCGCCGCCCCCGAGAGCGAACGAAGCGTCCCGTGACGGCGAAGAAAGCGCCGAGGAGGACGACGGCGTCCGCGAGAAACGCGAGTACTCGGCGGAGGACGAGGCCGTTGGTTGTCCGCGACATGGATTGCCGATTCGCGACGCGGACACTTCGGCTCTTTCGCCGCCGACGGGACGGTCCGTCCGTCCGAAACGAGTCGTCGGGTACGGTCCGTTCTCCGCCCCGGTCGGAGACGGCGGGGCGAGCGTTTTCACCGCGGGGACCGTAGCGGCGGTATGCGACGGCGGAGGTTCCTCGCGGGGAGCGTCGGAGTCGCGGGACTCTCCGGGTGCGTCGGGTCGCCCGCGGACGGATTCGGCGGGGAGTCGGCCGAGACGTATCGGAATCCGGTGTTCGGGCGGGTGTTCCCGGACCCGTCGGCGGTGCGCGCCGCGGACGGCACGTTCTACGCCTACGGGACCGAGGAAGACGGCGAGCGATTTCGACGCGTCCCGATAGTCGAGTCGACGGATCTGGTGAACTGGACGCGCGTCGGAGAGGCCTTCGAGGAGAAACCCGACTGGCGGGACGGCGCGTACCTGTGGGCGCCGGACGCGGTGCGGATGAACGGCCGGTACTACCTCTACTACTCGTACGCCGATTGGGGCGACGAGAACCCCGGCATCGGCGTCGCGACGAGCGACGACCCCGCCGGACCGTTCACCGACCGGGGGAAACTCTTCCGCGGCGACGAAATCGGCGTGGAGAACTCCATCGACCCGATGGTCTTCCTCCGAGACGGTACGCCCTACCTCTTCTGGGGGAGTCGCCGGGGAATCTACGCGATACGGTTGCGTTCGGACGGGGTCGAGA
The DNA here is from genome assembly GCF_900100875.1 of Halopelagius longus. Lineage (NCBI taxonomy): Archaea > Methanobacteriati > Methanobacteriota > Halobacteria > Halobacteriales > Haloferacaceae > Halopelagius > Halopelagius longus. The sequence goes on from NZ_FNKQ01000005.1 coordinate 251,355, forward strand.
CGGCGGGCGAGAAGACGCACGTCGCCGGTGACCACTACGAAGCGGCCTACGTCGTCGAACGCGACGGCCGGTACTACCTGTTCGTGTCCACGGGGACCTGCTGTGAAGGAACGTCGAGCACCTACCGCGTCCGAGTCGGCCGGTCGGACTCGTTGCTCGGAGCCTACGTGGACGCAGAGGGGAACGACCTCCGCGAGGCGAAGGGTCCCGTCGTCGTCGAAGGCGGGAACGGCTTCGTCGGCCCCGGCCACAACGCCGTCGTCACCGACGATGCCGGCGACGACTGGATGCTCTACCACGCCTACGAAGAGGGAGAGGGGTACGTAGCGGAGACGCCGCGGCGCGTCCTCATGCTGGACCGCATCGACTGGAGCGACGGGTGGCCGACGGTGGAGGGAAGGACGCCGAGTCGAGAGGCGCAAGTTCCCGAGATCGACTGACCGCGCTCCTCACTCCGGCCGGTAATAAACACGGAGGACCAATAGGGATAGAGCGCGACCGAGAGGCTCGAAGCGGTCCGTGAACCGCCCGTCACCGGTCAGCACGATTACACGCCGCGGAACGTTTTTGTACGGATAGGGTGACAGATTCGCTGAATGTCCCTCCTGTTCGAGAAGGCGGTGGCCGCGTTCGACGCCGATTCTGCGTCACTCGCCGCGCGGGGCGACGTCGGGTCGTCCGACGCCGCCTTCGACGTTCCCACGACGACGGTCACGGAGTTCGCCGCCGCGCACGCGGAACTGGCGCACCCGGACCGCGACGAGTGGACGCGTATCCCGCTTCACGAACCCGATTCGGCCGCCCTGACGGGCGAGTACGTCGTCTACTCGGAGGGGTTGACCGACGAGGGTATGTTCGTCTACTACGACGCCGACGCCGATAGCCGCAAGCGCATCTCCCGGGAGGCGTTCGAGGAGTCGTCGCTCTGCGCGCAGATTCGGTTCTGGCACTCGGACTTCGTGCCCGAGGAACGCCCCGCCTACTACGACTCGCCCATCCAGAGCCCGGTCGAACCGTCGCGGACGGTGGACGGAGACCGGTTCTTCGGCGACCTGCGGAGCCACGTCGCCGCGGAACGCGAACGGGCGCGCGAGGAACGCGAGCGACGCGCCCGCGACGCGACGCCGACGGAGTGGTGCGACTCCGGCGGGGACGGGATTCCGACGCTGAAGCGCACGGGGACGAACCCCGACGGGGAGTACGAGTTCGCCGTCGCGGGCGACTGCATCCCCGAGGGCGAGTGGTCGATTCGCGACACCTTCGGCGTCTACGAGGGCAACGAGGTGCTCCTCCACCCGCCGAACGCAGAGACTGCCCCGGGCTCGTTTCCCCTCCGCGCGACGGTGGCGGAGATTCGCGGCCGGCGCCTCCGCCTGTCGGTAGCGTGGGAGTCCGTCGAGGACCGCGCCTCCGTGGGGTCGTTTCTCGCGCCGAAGCGCCACGGGTACGGCGCGGTTCTCCTGTTGAACCCCGTCCCGTTCGACCGGGAACGAGAGGCCATAGACGACGTCGAGTCCCGGTCGTCGCTCGCGGACGCCCTCACCGGTCGCCGCAGACTCACCTTCGGAAGCGACCGCGCGGCGACCAGTTCCACCCACGACGTCGAACTCAACCAAGAACAGCAGGAAGCCGTCGAACACGCGCTTCTCGCGGACGACGTCTGCTGTATCCACGGCCCGCCGGGGACGGGCAAGACGCGAACGCTCGTCGAAATCGTCCGTCGGGCGGCCCAGAGCGGCCGGTCCGTCCTCGTCTGTGCGGACTCGAATCAGGCGGTCGACAACCTCGTCGTCGGTTCGTCGACCGAATCCGAGGCCGACGAACGGTCGCTCCACGCCTACGCGCAACACGGCGCGGAGGAGTTCGTCCTCGCCAGACGGAACTACCGCCGGTCCTCTCGGTCACTCGTCCGAGACGCCTACGGGACGACGCGACCCGAGGACGCCGACGTGGTCGCCTCCACCAACGGGAGTGCCGCCGCGCTTCCGCCCCGGTTCGACCTCGTGGTGATGGACGAGGCGACGCAGGCGACGTGTACCTCCGCGTGCGTTCCGCTCTCGAGGGGGGAGACCCTGGTCCTCGCGGGCGACCACAGGCAACTGCCGCCGTACAGCGCGTCGGAGTCGCCGCCGGAGTCCGCGGGCGGACTCTCCATCTTCGAGCACGTGTACGCCGAGGGCGGCGTCTACGAGGGCGTCGGCGTCCAACTCCGGACGCAGTACCGGATGCACCGCGACGTGGTCCACTTCCCGAACCGCCGGTTCTACGGTCGAACGCTCAGAAACGGCCGCGACGTCTCCGCCGTCGCGGGACTCGACGCTCTCCGGGGGTTCCACGTCGTCGGCGAGGAACGACGGGCGGGCAACTCCTACGTCAACGAGACGGAGGCGCGACTCGTAACACACCTCGCGAGCGAAGTCGTCGCCGAGGAGTCGAACGGCGTCGGTCCGGCCGATATCGGCGTCATCACGCCCTACAGCGCGCAGGTGGACGCGATTCGGGATTCGCTACGCGAACACGTCTCGGGCGGCGAGCGAATCACCGTCGATACGGTGGACTCCTTCCAGGGGAGCGAACGGGACGCGGTGTTTCTCTCTCTCGTCAGAAGTAACGAGGCGGGCCGCGTCGGGTTCATGGGTCGCCGGCCCGACGGCCCCCGCCGACTCAACGTCGCGTTGACGCGGGCGGGGAAACACTGTAGCGTCGTCGCGAACTGGAACGTCTTCCGCGGGCGGGACGCCGACCACGAGTGCACCGACCTCTACGACGACTTCCACTCGTTCCTCGACGACACCGGGCGACTGAAACGCGTCGAACCGGAGTTCATCCCCGTCTGAGAACTGTCGAGTCGATGTGTCTACTGTGCAGTAGAGTAAACCTCGACCCAGAGATAATACATCCCACCGATGGCGTAGAGCACGCCCCCGAATGAGAATATCCAATCATCTGCTATGGCAAAGGAAACCGCTTGGAGAAGACCGAGGGCGACCAATGCCAGTCCGACGAGCGTGTTGAGTCGTCTTCGCTCCATACAGGTTGGTCTAATTACAATTTTATAAATATGTCACTTTCCTGAGCGATGTGTGCTCGGCCTGTACGTAGCAATTGTTTCGGGGTCGATACTAAATAAAGAAATCGCAGTACTAACTACCGTAAAGAGTTCACGGGCCCGTCTCGGCGATTACTGCCCCGGTCCTCGTTCCTCGTACGGTTGAATGACGACGAACCCGCCCTCCTCCGCGAAGTGGAGTTGGTACGTCTCGCCGGAGGACCGACCGAGGACGCTCTTGATGCTCACGTCGCGCTTCGAGGAGGGCGAGACGTCGCTACTCCACGCTACGGTGGCGTTGGGGTCGGTGCTGACGGGTGTCGGGACGACCAGCGGTTTGCCGTGGGTGGTGATGGCGACGTGTCCCGGCCCGCGGAGGAAGACGTTGAACAGTCCGCCGGAGGAGGCGCCGGCGATGCTGCTCAGCATCTTGATGTCCCAGTCGATGCTCTCCTCGAAGGCGAGCACGTCGTTGCCGTTGACGCTTATCTCGTCGTCGGCGTCGAGTTCCAGAATCTGGACCTCCTTCCCCTGGTCGGCGAGGTAGAGGTGACCCGTACCGGTCGCCTGCATCATCACCGCGCCCTCGCCGGTGGCTTTCTTCTTCAGCATCCCCGTCAGGCCGCCGGAGGACTTCCGCTCGAAGGAGATGTCGCCGGTGTAGCCGGCCATCGACCCGGCCTTCGCCATGACGCTGCCGTCTAAATCGACGTCTAACAGCTTCGAGTTCTCCAACTCGAAGGTCTGTCCGGTCTCTGTCGGTGCGTGCGAGTTGACGAATTCGTCTAGATTCATCGTGGGGACTCCGAGTCGCACAGGGCGACTTCGCTCCGAAGAATGTCACTCTGACAAGATAAAGGTGCGCTCACCGTTCGGCGGTTTCGGACAGGGTCCGTCGGGGGTGTCGGAAGGAGTCTGTCGGGGGTGTCGGAAGGAGTCTGTCGGGGGTGCGGGAGGGGTCCGTCGTAGGCGTTGGGAGGAACACGTTGAGGGGTCGGACGGGACTCGTCGGAGGCGTCGAGAGGAGCGAAAGAAGGGGGAGGGGGTGACACCCCTCGTTCAGAGTGAAAACGTCCGGTAAGGAGGGGGTACGTGGGTGAGCGGCGGAAGATGGCGGAAGCGGCGTTCGGCTATCGATTCGTTCCGAGCGTCGATTGCGAGCCGTTGCGGTTCCCCTCCATCGAGGCGAGGTCCTCGACGGTCGGCAGGTCGTCGAGGCTGGCGTCGCGGCGAACCGCCTTGACGATGTGGCGGGGGTCGGTGACGAGTCGGTGGAGGAGGTAACTGCCCTGCGACCGACCGCCGCCGGTCTTGTTCGACTCGATGACGCCGAGGAACGCCTGCTCTTTCAACTGCTTGTACAGGCCGTTCTCGGTGACGGGTTCGAAGCCGGCGACGTCGCACATCTGCTCGTAGCGCTCGTATATCTGCCGCGTCGAGTACGTCCCCTCGTCGCCGACGATGACGAGACTCGAGAGGGCGTACAGCGCGAGTTTCGCGTGGATGGTGCCGCCGCTCGTCAGCTCCTCGACGCGGTTTATCTCGGCGATGTCTTGGGCCTGCCGGATGTGCTCTTTCGTGACCGTCGAGTCGTCGTTCCGCCGGGCGAGTTCGCCCGCCTCTTTCAGGATGTCGATGGCCTTCCGGGCGTCGCCGTGTTTCTTCGCCGCGAGCGCCGCACACAGTTGGATGGTACCGCTGGCGAGGACGCCCCGTTGGAAGGCGTCTTCGCGGTTGCGCATGATTTCGCGGAGTTGGTCGGCATCGTAAGGGTGGAAGAACAGCTCTCGGTGGCCGAAGCTCGAGTCGATTCGCTCGTCGAGGGACTCCCGGTACTGTATCTTGTTGCTGATGCCGACGACGCCGATGTAGCTCTCCGTCTTGTTCGCCTCTCGCGCGCGGGAGAGTTGCATCAGGATGTTCGAGTTGGTGAGCTTGTCTATCTCGTCGAGGATGACGACGAGAGCGTCGTAGTGGTCGTCGAGGATACGCCAGACGTGTCGGTAGTACTCCATCGTTCCGACGCCGCGCGTCGGTATCTCTCGTTCGTACTCCGTCGCTCGCTTCAGTTCCGTGGCGAGTTGTCTGGTCGCTCTCGTCTCCGTGTCGGCCTCCGAGCAATCGACGTAGACGACGCCGCAGGCGATGCCGTTCGCTTCGGCGGCGTTCTGCGCGCGACTGGCGACGTGGCGGGAGACGAGGCTCTTTCCCGTCCCGGTCTTCCCGTATATCATCACGTTGTTCGGCGGGTCCCCGCGGACGATGGCACCGATCTCGTCGGCGACGCTCTGTATCTCCTCGTCGCGGCCGACGATGCGGTTCTCTTCGGGGACGTGGCCGACGTGGAGGAGCTCCTTCCTCGCGAAGATGGGGTCTTGGTCGGCGAACAACGGGTCCCCCACCTCCTCTCCCTCCTCGTCTGACATACACCACCAACCACACTAGATAATAATAAACCTATGGGACCTCACTCAGAGTGATAGCGCCGTTCGAGAAGCCGTATCGAACGAGGGAATCGGACGACGATGGTATCTAACACGCCGTCTGCGGTCAGAGTGAACTTCCGTTCCCGTTCCGGTTCCGCTCTTCCCTCTCCTTTTCTCTCTCTTCTCTCCTCTAGTTTTCTTTCTAGTTTTTTCTAGTTTAGTTGTAATTTTCTCTCTTCTTCTCCTTTCTCTTCTCCACACCCCTCCCCCACCCCTCGTTCAGAGTGAAACGCCGATACGAGAGACTAGGGTCTCTCTCGACGACACCCCTCGTTCAGAGTGATAATGCGGACGGAGAAAAGCCAAGAAACGGATGCTATCTGGATTAGCCGCTTTGTCGGAACGACTATCCCGGGGTGTCGTCGGTTCGTTTCGCCTCTCCGAACTCTCTCCGAAACCGTCGGATACCCCCTCTCACCGTTTTCACTCTGAACGAGGGGTGGGGGTGTCCGCCCGGTTCGTGGTAAATGCTAACGTGGTAGTGTCTCCCTCCTTCGCGCGGTTCTCACCGCCGGGTGGGGTCGGACCGATACAGTCTGAACGAGGGGTGGGTGTACCCCCGAGAGGGGTCCCGTTTCGATGCTCTCGCCTCGACCCGACAACTGTTTGGACCGACTCCCCGCTACCGGCCGTCGCTTTACACTCTGAACGAGGGGTCCCCCCGCGCCGAGGGCGTCCGTCCGAATCCGCGAGGGTCCGCCGTTTTAACTCTGAACGAGGGGTATCCCTTCCTCCGGCGTCACCGACTGCGTGACCGATACAGTCACTGAACCCAACCTCTCGGACCGCCCGCGGACGGACAATCGACTCACCGTCTCGGCGACGAACCAGGAGGCGGCGATTTCCGCTCCCTGAAGGACGAGGCCAGCATGGTGTCGCAGTCGTATCCGGTTCCGATGGGCGTTCACTCGAACGCGTTCCGCCATCACGGCACCGTCCCAGCCGAAAGCGAACGAAGATCAGGTCCAGACGCCGCTCTCGAAGTCGATGGCGTCGTTCCACTTTCCGACGACGGTGGCGACCGCTAAGTCGCCGGTCACGTTGTTCATCGTCGCGATGCGTCCGAGAATCGGATCGACGCCGGCGACGAACCCGACGACGGCCAACGGAAGGCCGACCTGATTGAGGACGACCGTGAGCATGACGATACCCGCGCCGGGGACGCCGGCGGTTCCGATGCTTATCAGGACGGCGACGGCCAAAACGAGGGCCTGTTCGGAGAGTACCAGCGGTTGTCCGACGACGTTCGCGGCGAAGACGACGGTGATCGCCTGTCGAATCGCCGCTCCGTCCATGTTCGCCGTCGCGCCGACCGGGAGCGCGAACGAGTAGATCCGCTCCTCGATGCGGAGGTCCTCCTCGGCGTTGGTCATCGTCACCGGGAGCGTTCCGCTGGACGAACGCGTGGCGAAGGCCGTCACCATCGCGTCTTTCGCCCCCGCGAGAAATGCGAGGGGCGACGCGTCAACGACCAACCCGACCAGGACGAGCAGGTACGTGACGGTGATGTGAACGACGACTGCGACGGCGACGGCCAACACGAGTTCCCCGAGCGACGAGAACACGCCGATACCCTCCGTTCCGATTCCCGCCGCCATGAGCGCGAACACGCCGACCACGCCGTATTCGAGCACGCCGCGGACGACGACGAACATCGCCTCCGCGCCGACCTCGAACGCCTCGAACACCGAATCGACGCGCTCGGCGAGTGCGTCCTTCTGAGCGCGCACGTAGGTGAGTGCGATTCCGAAGACGATGACGAAGAAGACCGTCGCGAGTAGGTTCCCTTCGGCCATGGCCGCCACCGGATTGCTCGGGACGATGCCTAACACGACCTCCGTGAGCGACGGCGGCGCCTGTGACTGGGCTTCGCCGCCGCCGAACTCCACGCCCCGCCCCGGCTGGAGGAGGTTCGCGACGGCGAGTCCGACGAGTCCGGCGACGGTGGTCGTCACGGCGTAGAGACCGACCGTCGCGCCTCCGATCCGCCCGAGTCGCGCCGGAGACAGTTGGCGGATTCCGGTGAGCAACGTGAAGACGATGATCGGTATCACCAGCATGTTGAGCAATCGGAGGAAGAGGTCCCCAAGCGGCCGAACGACCGTCATCCGCTCGCCGAACGCGACGCCGGCCGCGGAGCCGAGAACGAACGCGACCGTGATACGGTAGATTAGCGGTACCGACCGATACCGCACCCACACCGATCTCACTGCGGAGCTCATACGAGAAACGAGCGTTCCGACACTCAAACTCCTTCGTATCCGATCTATATTTGTAGCCGGCTACGACGCGGCGTGATACGGGCATCCGGCGCAGTCGAACGGGCGACGGCTACGATCGGCCGACTAATCGTACGAACGGGAACGTTCACGTTCTCGAACCGAGGGAGAACTCCCGTTCCGCGGGACTCTCGCCCGTCGCAGTTTCCGGCTAGTCCTGCCTCCAACCCGACGAAACCAGCGTCTACGGGCCGGTGACGCGGATTCGGCCACTCGTGTTACGGTCGGCGAGAGACCGGCCGCCGACGTCATTTCCCTCCCGCGCGTACGCCGATGCAGTATGTCGCGCGATTCGGCGAAGGACGTCGATTCGACCGACGCGGACCACCGCGAACTCGGCGAAGGACTGCTGAGCGACGACATGGGGCCGAGTTCGGCGGCGGCGCACCTCTACCGCGGCGAGATTCACCGGATGCGGTTCTGGCGCGAACGACTCGACCAGACGACGTACTGGGCCATCGTCGTCATCAGCGCGATACTGACGTGGGTGTTCTCCAGTCCGAGCAACCCGCACTACATCCTGCTGTTGGGCGTGGCGGCGTTGACCGTCTTCCTGTTCATCGAGGCGCGGCGCTTCCGGGGGTACGACATCTGGCGCGGGCGCGTCCGAACGCTCCAGAAGAACGTCTTCGCCTACGGACTCGACCCCTCGCAGGGACTCGAAGACCCCGAGTGGCGCATGCACCTGAGTCAGGACTACCGCACGCCCGCCATCAAGATAAGCGTCGAGGAGGCGTTGGCGCACCGACTCCGACGGGTGTACCTCCCCCTGATGACGCTCACCCTCGGCGCGTGGGTCATCCGCGTCACCGCCTTCCGGAACCAGTCGTGGCCCCGAAGCGCCGCAATCGGGGATATCCCGGGCGTCTGGGTGACCGTCGCCGTCGCCGCGTTCTACCTCGTCGCCCTCTGCGTCGGCCTCAGACCGCGGACGTGGCAGTCGGAGGACGAACTCCACAATCGAAACGTCGGCAAGTTCCGAAGCGAGGAGTGACCGACCGCCGACCGACCGTCCGCGCGGTAACCGGCCTCCGACGCCCAAACAGCGCTTTCGGACCGCTCCGAGGGCGTAGCCGAGTTGCATCTGATCCTCTACTCCGAACGGGAAGCCCTCTCGTCGGCGACTCCGTCTCCGAACACCGTACTGTGTGAACCCTCCCCAACTTCCTACCCCCACCTCGCCCAGCAATTTTATGTAGCAATAACAGTAATCTAATAATACCTGTATTTGATGACACACATCAAATAGAGACAAAAATACAACTACACACTCTCCTAATCAACCGCTTCGTACTTAAATTCACCGAAGGGAGTCCCACACCAAGAAGCACTGCCCCGTCGACGAGGAAGGCGAAAAAAGGCAACGTCGGGGTGTGACGGCCCCGCTCTCGGGGTTCGGTCAGTCGTCGTCGGCAGCGGTCTGCGGCCGGTAATCGCGGCTGATACGCTTCCACTTCCCGGAGCGGAATCGATAGTAGTTGATGAGCGTGGACGGAACCGTCTCGCCGAGAAACGACAGATAGAGACCGAACAGACCCAACGACGTCGTCGCGCCGAGGTACGTGAGGGGGACTGCGAATCCGAACATCCCGATTGCACGGCCGTAGAACGGCCAGTTCGTGTCGCCCGTCGCGTCGAGCGCACCTGCGATACTGGCCGTGACGCCCTGCGGGACGACGGCGACGCAGGCCGCGTAGACGAACCCGACCGCCACGGGGACCGCGGGCGAACGCGGGTCGTCGACGAAGAGATGCACTATCGGCTCGGCGAACGCCGCGACGACGACCGCCGCGAGAACGTACGTCGCCACGGTGAAGTAGGTTATCTCCCGTCCGTACGTCTCCGCGTCGTCCTCGTCGTTCGCACCGAGGGACTGCCCGACGAGACTGCTCGCCGCGAGGCCGAACCCCCACCCTGGCGTGTTCATCAGTCCCCAGATTCGACGGCTGATGACGTAGGCGGCGACGACGTGCGGTCCGAGCATACCCACGGAGGCGAGTATCGGGAAGCGAGCGACGGTCCACACGGACGTTCGACCCACCACCGGCATCCCGATGGAGAGCAGATCGCCGAACATGTCCCGGTCGACGTACCGACCGAACGGCGCGACACGAACCGGGAACTTACCGACTCCCGGGAATCGGCCGAAGGAGAGGCCGAGGGCGAACGCCGTCGTGACGAGGACGCTCGCGACGACGGTGCCGACTGCGGCGCCGACGACGCCCATGTCGAGTCCGAAGACGAAGACCGCGTTGAGGGCAATGTTCGTGACCGCTCCGCCGGAGCGAACGACCATCGGCGTCCACGCGTCGTCGACGCCGATGAACGCCCGACTTCCGATCTGGTTCAGGATGGCGAAGGGGACGCCGAGAGCGAGGAGTCGGAGGTACGCGGCGCCGTACTCGACGGCCGCGAGGTCGTCGCTCAGAACGGAGAGGAGTTCGTTCGGGAACGCCCAGAAGAGTGCGGTGAACGGCAGGGCGATTGCGGTCACCAGGAATGCGCTCGACCGGACGACCTGCGCGAGTTCGTCGTGGGCCGACGCGCCGTATCGCTGCGAGACGAGGGCGATGGTCCCGGCCGCCATACCGCTGCCGATGGCGAACGACATCCCCCAATAGGGGCCGGCGAACCCCATCCCGGCGATGGCCGTCGGGCCGACGGCGATGCCGACCATCGCCACGTCCACGACGCCCACCGACATGCGGGCGAGGCCGGTGACGATGCGGGGCCACGCGAGGTCCGTGGTCCGCCGCGCCCGTTCTGGTGAGACGAGACCGAGACGACCGAGTACCGCGCCGATACCGACGAGAAGGAGGTGAAGTGGGTTCGGAGTGCGCACCGGTATTCGTCAGGAGCCTGTCGTCGGCCGGCAATAAACGTTGGCAACGCGGAACGCCGACCGCGCCGGTGACGACGACGCTCGTAGGTTCGGGGGGCACGGACGACGAGGCGGTCAGCGGGCTGTTGAAACCGTGGGGAAGGCGGACGACACCGGGGGAGTATCCGCCCGAGACGGCGCGCTCAGTACGCGTCCGCCTTCGCCAGCACCTCCGCCTCGTCGAGATTCCAGTCGTCGAGATACTCCTCCTCGGCGGCGGCGAGTTCCGCGAACAGTTCGCGCGCCTCCTCGGTCTGGAGGGTGCGTACCTGCGGGTCGAGCAGGAACCCGCGGAACGCGTGGTCGAGGTCACCGGTTCGGGCGGCCTCGACGACCGTCTCTATCGTGTCGACGTGCGTCCGAAGTAACGACCGGACCGGCCGGGGGAACCCGCCGGCGGACAGGGGTCGAATCTCGTTCGCGCCGACGAGCGCGTTGGTCTCGACGACCGCCCCGCGTTCGATGCCCTCGACCTGCCCGCGGTTGGGGACGTTGACGTTCGTGACGAACTTCCCGCCGCCCGAGAGGGCTTCGAGAACGTCGAGGAGCACCTCGCCGGAGGCTTCGAGTTCGAACTCCGTTTCGCCGGAGAGCCACGCTTCGACGTCCGTAGTCTGTTCGGACTCGGAGGGGGTCCAGTGTTTCGCGCGGAAGTCGCTCCCGGTGCGCTTGACGCCCCACCGGTTGAGTTCCTCCTTGCCGCCTTGCAGGAACCACGTGGCGTACTCGACGATGTGTCGGTCGCCCGCGAACGGGAGGAGGTCGAACTCGCGGTAGAGTTCCCACGAGACCTGCCACGGGTCGGTGAAGGGGCTCTCGTCTTCGAGCTCTGCGGGGGAGAACGTTCGATTCCCCTCCTCGCCGTGCGCCAACTCGTCGATGAGAGGCCAGAGGTCCACGCCTCGGCAGTACGCCTCGTCTATCCACGTGAAGTGGTTGATGCCTTTGACGTTGACCGAAACGTCGCTTCGATCGGCGTCCATCCCGAGATGCTCGGTGGCGAGTTTCGCGAGGCGGTCGCGGCCGTGGAGCACCTCGTGACACATGCCGAACGCGTTGATGTCGGGGAACTCGTCGTACAGCGCTCGCGTGACGAAGTGAACGGGGTTGGTGAAGTTGAACACCCACGCGTCGGGGCAGTTCTCGCGGACGGCGGCCGCGAACTCCCGGTAGAGCGGTATCGTCCGCATCGCGCGGAAGATGCCGCCGGGACCGATAGTCGCTGCGACCGCGCCGTAGATGCCGTGTTCCTTCGGGATGTCGAGGTCGTGGACGAACGTCTCGGTGGGGTTGTACTGGGTCGATAGCAACACGACGTCCGCCCCGTCGAGTGCCGCGGCGAGGTCGTCGGTGGCCGTGTACTCCCAGTCGGCGGTCGTCGCGTCGCGGTCCTGCACCCAGTTTCCGAACTCGGCGTTCCGCGCCGCGCTCTCGATATCGACGTCGTACAGTCGGACGGTCCCGTCGAACGCCGAGAGAGCGAGGTCCTGTACGAGGTCCGGAACCCACTGGCGACTTCCGCCGCCGACGTAGGCGACGGTGACGTCGTCGGCGTCGAGGCGCTTCCCGGTCGTGGACGACGAGTTCGCGGACGCTGCGCTCGGCTCTCTCGCAACTTGCTCCATAGCGGCCGACTGGTCCCTGAGTTACAAAGGCGTATCGGAATCGTGCGATGAGGTGACGAATCTCATCCCCGCCCGGTCGGCATCGGGAGCGCCGAAAGCGGGCCGGCGTCTCGGCGGGCGACACGTTCCCGGTGGCGTAGAGACCGACGAAGACGCCGGTGAACCCGCCGGCGACTTTCGTCGAGAGGCACTCGCTCCGCGTCGACCCCATCGACCAGCGTCGCCCGTCTACCACCGCCGAACCGCCCGCGCCGCGCCCTCCGTTCTCTACATTAGAACGATTGTTCATGCAAGATCCCGGGGTCGCTCGCGCACGCCGAACGTCCGTGTCGAACCGCCGACCGGACGGTGAGTTTGGCCACACGACTGAGGAGACGGATGCCCGCCCCGGTGATATATCCGACGAGCGGAATCGAGAGGACGTGATAACTGTTCTCAGTCACCAATGACGCTTCGGAAGGTGGTACCGTACTGACGACCGGCGACGAATGCCGACCGGGTCCGAAGGCCCTCGTATGCGTGTGGCTCATCCGCAAGTCGGCCCAATTCCGCCGATACACGGACGCATACGCCGAAAAATCCGTTTTCTATCTCTGAATGGGAATCCGCTCCCTCTCCCATCTTCGGGCTTCCGTTACATCCCTAATACTGTAACCCCCGCCGGACGCGGCCCGGACGAGAGTTCTACGATAGAGAACGTCGGTCCGAGCGGGGGAGAACGCGGGAACGGCCGGAAGTCGAACCGAACGGTGCCCTACTAGGGATGCTACTGGTCGCCGGACCCCCACCCGTACGCCTGCCATCCGCCGTCGGCGTGGAGAACCTCCCCGGTGACGAAGTTGTTCCGGCCGACGAGAAAGAGCGCACACTCGGCCATCTCCTCGACGCTACCGAACCGGTTCATCGGCGTCCGGTCGCGGATGTCGTCGTCGGTGTACCCGGCCGACCCCTGGGTCTGTTCGGTTATCTCCGTCCAGATGAACCCGGGCGCGAGGGCGTTGACGTGGATGTCGTGTTCGGCCCACTCCACGGCGAGCGTCTGCGTGAGGTTGTTCACGCCGGCTTTCGCTGCGCAGTACGGCGACCGTTTTTGGAGCCCCCGACTCCCCATCAGCGAGGAGATATTGAGAATCGCGCCGCCGTCCTCCTGTTCCATCATCCGTCTGCCCGCGGCCTGACAGCCGATGAACGTGCCGACCAAGTCGACGTCGACGACCTTACGCCACTCCTCGATGTCGAACTCGTGAGCCTCGTCGAGTATCGTGAGGCCGGCGTTGTTCACCATCACGTCCACGCCTCCGAACCGTTCGACGGTGGTCTCCACCAGCGCTTCCATCGCGCCTTCGTCCGTGACGTCCGCTTCGACGCCGACGGCGGTGCCGCCGTCGTCGGCTATCGCTTCGGCCGCCTCGTCGGCCCGTTCCTGCGACCGGGAGTTGACGACGACGTTCGCTCCCTCCGCGGCGAACCGTTCGGCGATTCCTTTACCGATTCCCTGACTGGACCCCGTGATTATCGCAGTCTCTCCGTCGAGCTGTTGTGACATGCTCGTTCGACACCTCCCGTGAAAAACACTTCATTGTACCGGACGTTCGACCCGGCTCAGAGACCGTACAGCTCCTTCGGCCTGTCGTAAGCGACGCGTTCGACCAGTCGCCGGGCGTTGTCGGCGGGTATCTGCCCGCGTTCGACCATCTCGCCTGCTACGTTGGCGAGCGTCCGCCGGAACATCTCGAACCGGGACCCGTAGGAGACGAGTTTCCGCGAGTCGCTGACCATGCCGGCGTAGTTCGCGAGAAGGTCGACGGCGGCGACGCGTTCTAACTGGTTCGCAAGTCCGAACGGACTGTCGTTGAACCACCACGCCGGTCCGACGCTCACGTTCGGGTACGCGCGGGCGACCACCGTCGCACTCGGGTAGTGCGTCGGGTCCAACGTGTAGAGGACGATGTCCATCTCGCCGTCGAAGGCGTCGAGGAAGTGGTCGAGTCCCGCGACGATGTCCACGTCCTGCGTCGAGACGTCGCCGCCGGCGTTGGGGCCGACGGCGTCGTAGAGGGCGTCCCGATAGTCGCGGACCGCGCCGACGTGGAGTTGCGTCACCCACCCCGCCTCCGCGTTCAACTCGCCGACGTACTCGAGGAGGAACGCTTTGAAGTCGCGCACCTCCGCATCGTCGAGGGCGTCCCCCCTGCGCGCTTTCTCGTAGACGCCGCCCGCGCGTTCGCGACTCACCGGTTTCGAGACGGGGTCGGTCCCGACTCCGACGTCGCAGGCGACGCAACCGCGGTCGACGAAGTACTCGTGCGTCTCCGCGAGTGCGTCGAGGAAGCCGTCGAACGCCTCGACGTCGCTCTCGGTCACGGAATCGAGCTCCGATACGAACGTCGACCACTCGGCGTTCTCCACCTTCAGCGCCCGGTCCGGACGCCACGTGGGACGAATATCGACGCCCTCGACTTCCGTCTCGGCGCGTTCGTGGTACTCCAGACGCGACGTAGGATCGTCGCTGCTACAAAGCGCTTCGACGTTCATCTCGCGGAGAATCTCCTGCGGCCGTTTCTGCGGGTCGGCGAGTTGGCGCTTCGTCTCGGCCCATATCTCGTCGGCCGTCTCCGCGTTCAGCGGTTTCTCCACGCCGAACCGCCGCTTCAAGTCGAGGTGAATCCACTCGTAGGTGGGGTTGCCCGCGAAGTCGGGGCAGACTTCCGCGAGGGCGTTCCACTTCTCCCGGTTGTCGGCGTCGCCGGTAATCTTCTCCTCGGGGACGCCTCGCTTCCGCATGAGCTGCCAGACGTAGTGGTCTGTCGCGCCTTCCACCTCCCAGATGTCGGTCCACGGTTCGTTCTCGACGACTTCGGCCACGTCGATGTGGTTGTGCGGGTCGACGACCGGAAGGTCGGCGATGGCGTCGTAGAGGTCCGCCGCCGCGTCCGACTGCAGCAGGTAGTCCTCGTCGATGAATCCCATGACCGAACCTGCTCGGACGCCGACAATAAAACTTCGGACCGGTCCAGAACCGACGCCAGAACGACGCAGCTACCGGTCATCGGTGCGCTCTAAGAGCCCCTTCATGTAGCCCACGGCGAACAGGCGACCCATGTCGGTGTACCCCGCTTGCGTGCCCTCCCTGTCCTGTTCGCCGAGCATCTTCGGGACGTGGTCGGGACGGACGGGTCCGTCGAACCCCACGTCCCGGTACGCCTCCATCGCGGCGAGCATGTCGGTCTGCCCCTCCTCGTGCCACGTCTCGGTGAACGACTCCGCCTCCCCCTCCACGTCGCGGAAGTGGACGAAGTGGATTCGGTCGCCGAAGCGGTGAATCGCCTCGGGGACGTCGGCCCCCATCGCCGAGAAGTTGCCTTGACAGAACGTCAGCCCGTGGTTCGGGCTGTCGTGGAGGTCCAAGATTCGTCGGACGTTCTCGATGGAGTTGACGAGTCGAGGCACGCCGCGGACGGACGGTACGGGGGGGTCGTCGGGGTGAAGCGCGAGCTCGACGCCCGCCTCCTCCGCGACGGGAACGACTTCGTCTAGGAAGTATTCGAGATTCTCCCAAAGCTCCGACTCGCTAATATCGACGGGGTAGTCGGGGGCACGTTCGGACTGTTCGTGTTCGTACGCCGTCGTCCGCGATTCGCCGCGGAGCGGAACGGAGTCCGAGGTTCGAATCACGCCGACGGGGTTCTCCGTCCACACCCACGAGTAGACGCCGATGTCGGCCCGCCCCATGTTTCGGAGTAACCGTTTGACCGTCGCTATCTCCTCGTCGCGTCCCTCGCGGCCGAGAACCGTGTCGGTCATCGGCGGGCGGTCCTCGACGACGTCCAAGGAGAGGCCGTGGTCGGCGAAGCGATTGCGCGTCTTCAGCAACGAGTCGTACGTCCACCACTCCTCTTGGCCCCAGAAGCGAACGACGGCCGTCGAAAGCCCGAGCTGTTTGGCGATCGTCCACCGGCGGTCGGGGTGCGGCGGGAGCATCCACGTAACGTCCATATTTCTAAGCTCTGCGAGCGTCGGTATATAGGTTGTGCGACTCGTTTCGACCCGTCCCGCCGTCAGTCCGTCTTGACCGTCACGTAGCCGGGGAAGTTCAGGACGAGTCGTTGGGTGGTGTCGCCGAACACGGCTTTCCCCGTCGGGGTCCGGCGGTTACCGAGGACGAACACGTGGTCACAGTCGCGTTCTTCGGCCACCTCGATGACGCGGTCCGCTTCCACCTCCTCGGTGACGTCCGCGACGACGGACCACTCGACGTCGAACCCGTCCAACGCTTCCGCGGCGAGTTCGTCGGCGAACTGGCGCGCGACGCCGACGGCGTTGTCGTCGGTGTACGCCGTGTTCTCCACCTCCCCGATTTTGTCGAGGGCGTCCCGCGCACTCTCGTACTCCGACTCGGTTAGCGGCGAGTAGAGTACGAGTTCGGCGTTCGCCCCGCCGGCGTAGGCGGCGGCCTCCCGGAGCAACTCTGCGCAGTCGTAACGGTCGTCTAGTACGACGAGTGCGTCCTTCATGTGACAGACATTAGCAGCCTCCTATATAATTGCTCGGCTGACCGTCCGGCGACGGGTAAATGCGTCGTGACGTACTCACGACGACATTTATCTCGACGCGAATTACATCCAACGTTCAGAAATTTTCATTACGTAACCCGTCGAGTAGACAACCGGTGCTTCGGCGCACCGAGACGAAGCTATGTCCGAACGCAACTCACTAGACCACGGACCGTCGGCAGACGAACCGACGGACGAGAGCGAGGAGACACGGGACGCAGAGACAACCGAGACGGTGGGCGGACTCGACAGACGACGGTATCTGCAGATACTGGGCGCGGCCGGCCTACTCGGGTTCGGCGCAGGCAGTTCGTCCGCCGCGTCCGCGGCGGCGGATTCGGACGCACGGACCGTCGAGGTGACCGACGAGGACGAGGCGGACTGGGAGGCGGCCGCGGACGAGCGAATCCGCGAGCACCGAACCGCCGACCTCACCGTCGAAGTCGTCGACGACGACGGAAATCCGGTCGCCGCCGACGTGACCGTGGCGATGACCGAACACGCCTACGGGTTCGGAACGGCGGTCAACGCGGGTACCCTCATAGAGGAGACGGAACCCGGCGACCACTACCGCGAGTACATCCCGGAACTGTTCAACAAGGCGGTTCTGGAAAACCACCACAAGTGGCGCTTCTGGGGGGAGAGCACCGAACTCTCCGACGAGGCGACGCGGTGGATTCTCGACCGCGGCCTCGACCTCCGAGGGCACGTCGCCCTGTGGGGGAACGTCGAAGCGTGGGCGGTTCCGCCGGACGTGGTGAAGGCGATGGGCGTCGAGTGGGAGGACAACGGCGTCACCGACCCGGAACTCGACCCCGGGTACGTCTACGAGCGAACGACCGAACACGTCCGGGAGATAATCGAACACTACGGCGACGACATCGAGGAGTGGGAGGTGTACAACGAGGCGATTCACCAGACCAGAATCGTGGAGGCGATAGAGGGCGGCGAGATTCCCGACGGGGCGGACTACAACGCGTGGACCGCCCCCGTCGTCAGCGAGTGGTACGACATCGCCGCGGACGCCGCGCCCGACGGCGTCACGTTGGCCACGAACGACTACAACGTCTTCGCCGGGCCCTACGAGAGCGAACGCGAGCGCTATCGAGCGCAGATCGAATCCCTCCGAGACGACGGCGTCGCCATCGGCAGTATCGGACTGCAGAGTCACTTCGGGAAGGACGAGACGCTCTCCTCGGTCGAAATGCTCGAAGGACTCAACGAGTACGCCCAGTACGGCGCTGACCTCAAAGTGACCGAGTTCGACACCGCGGACGATAGCTGGGGCGACGAGGCGAAGGCCGACTACCTCTATCGGTTCCTGAAGACGCTGTACAGCCACCCGGCCACGTCCGACTTCCTGATGTGGGGCTTCTGGGACGGCCGTCACTGGCAGGGCGAAGCGCCCCTGTTCTACGAGGACTGGTCGAAGAAACCGGCGTACGACGCGTACACCGAACTCGTGTTCGACCAGTGGTGGACCGACACGTCCGGGACGACGGACGACGGGACGTTCTCCGCGAGGGCCCACCTCGGGTACTACGACCTGACGCTGTCGGTGGACGGCGGAAAGTTCGAACTAAACGCGGCCGTCACCGACCCGTCGACCGAGACGGTTTGCGTCCAGACCGTCGAGATAGACGTTCTCGGCGGCGGAAACGGGAACTCGAACGGCAGCGTGCCCGTCCGCGTCTCCGACGGCGACGCGTTCGAGGTCGACGGTCTCGACACCGACACGGTTCGCTTCGGCGCTCCCGACGCCGTCAACGACGGCGGGGGCAGTCCCGTGCAGACCGAGCGGAACCGCGGCGGTGGAAACGGAAACGGCGACGGTCCCGACCACCGCGTCTTCGTCTTCGACGCCGAGGAGAGCGCTCTCGACGGCGGCGCTGCGATGCTCCGCGGCGAAACCGACGACGGAACGGTCGTCGTCGGGTACGACGACGACGCGTAGACCGCCCCGACCGAAATCGAGCGTCGCGTCCGCTCGCCTCCCGCACGCCGCGTCACCGCGGTACGTCGACGGAGAACATCGGCGTTCGGCGCGGCGCTCCGTCGCTCCGACTCCAGTCTACGGTCGGGCGAGGCGGTGGAACTAATAGCGCGGGAAGACAGATACGGCCGAACGATGAACTGGTCACGCGAGGAGTTCTGGGAGCGGATGGAGGGATTCCGCGTCCTCTGGTTCTGTCTGGCGGTCGCCGACGTACTGTTTGGACTGGTGGCGGTCGCGACGCTCGTCGTGATGCCGTTCGATACGTCGGAGCCGAGCGTCGTCATCGCCGTCCTCGACATCGCCATCGTCGTCGTGACGCTAGTCCCCCTCACGTACGTCCTCTACCGACTCCGGCAGCGGCAACGGGAGAAAGAGGCGCGCCGGGCGACGGCGGAGTAGTCGAGAGCGAACCGTAGCCGGCCTCAGTCGTCCGCTTCGCCGCCCGTTATCGAACTCCGGCCGTCCGTCGATTCGAGGTCTTCGATGGGTTCGCTCTCCCAGTACGGATGGTCGTCGTCGTACACCCGAAAGCAGGCCGCGGGATGGGTGGCGTCGGCGTCGCGTTGGCGCGTCGACTCCTCCAGCGTCGGTTCTTGTTGTGCGCACACCTCGCGCGCCTCGGGGCACCGCGTGTGGAAGCGGCACCCGCTCGGGGGGTCGACCGGGTCGGGGATGTCTATCTCCCGAATCGGCGGCTCGGAGATGTCGTCGGTCCTGGCTTCGAGGTCCGGCGTCGCCCACTGAAGCACCTTCGAGTAGGGGTGTTTCGGGTTCTTCAGAACCTCTTCGGTCGGGCCGATTTCGACCATCTGCCCGAGGTACATGATGCCGATTCGACCGCCCGTCTTCTTCGTGAGGTAGCGAGCGTTCGAGAGGTTGTGCGAGATGAACAGGAACGACGTGTTGAACTGCTCCTGCAGTTCGAGCATCAGGTCCATCATGTCCACGCGCAGGCTCACGTCGAGTGCGCTGACCGCCTCGTCCGCGAGGATGAGGTCGGGGTTCATCAACAGCGCACGGATGAGCGCGACGCGCTGTTTCTCGCCGCCGGAGAGTTGGTGCGGATAGCGTCCCGAGTAGTCCTCGGCCGGCTTCATGCCGACGCGTTCGAGCATGCCGTGGATGCGCGCCTCCCGGTCGTCCGTCGACATCTCGGGGTGCCACGTCTTCAGCGGCCGTTCGAGCGTGTTGAGCACCCGGCGGTTCGGGTTGAGCGAACTCCCGGGGTCCTGATGGATTATCTGCAGTGCGCGGCGGATGTCGCCGAACGGAATCTCCGCGTCGGAACTGTTCTCGCGCGCCTCCCAGATGTCCTGTCCGCGGTATTTGACGCTGCCACTGGTCGGTCGCTGGAGGCCGATTGCGGTCTTCCCGAGCGTCGTCTTCCCGCACCCGGACTCACCGACGAGGGCGACGACGTCGTTCTCGCCGATTTCGAGGTCGACCCCGTTGACCGCCTGCACCGTCTGTTCGTCGGAGAAGAAGCCGCTCTTGTTGGTGAAGTGAACCTCCACGTCCTCCATCGAGATGACGGGTCGGTCGCTACTCATCGTACCGCACCCCCTCGATGTGCAGCGGAATCTCCTCGGGAACGTCCTCCCAGAAGTGACAGGCCGCCCTGTTCGTCACTCCGGAGCCGTCGTCGGCGTCGGTTTCGTACATCTCCGGGTCGACGTCGACGCATATCTCCTCGGAGAGCGGGCATCGCGGGTGGTACGAACAGCCCTGCGGGACGTTCACCGGGTCGGGGCTCTCGCCCTCGATGGGTTCCATCTCGTCGACGGGCGTGTTTAGGTTCGGCGTCGAATTTATCAGCGCGCGGGTGTACGGATGGTGGCCGTCGTGGACGATAGTCTCCGCCGACCCGATTTCGCAGAACTCGAAGGCGTACATCACCGCGATGCGGTCGGCGAGACCGGACGCGAGTTCCAAGTCGTGCGTGATGAAGACCATCGTCAGGTTGTACTCCTCGCGCAGTTCCGACAGCAACGCGATGATGGAGCGCTGCATGAGCAGATCCAGCGCCGCGGTCGGTTCGTCCATCACGAGCACCTCGGGTTCGAGGATGAGAGACAGCGCGATGAGCGCGCGCTGTTTCATCCCGCCGGAGAGTTCGTGCGGGTAGGCGTTGAGGATGCGTTCGGGGCTGAGGTAGACGTCCGAGATGAGCTGTCGCGCCCGGTCCATCCCCTCCTGCTTCGGTACGTCGTGAGCCTTGAGCGTCTCCTCGAAGTGGTCGCCGATGGTCATCGTCGGATTCCACGAGTCCATCGCGCCTTGGAACACCATCGCCACGTCCTCCCACCGCATCTGACGGAGGCCCTCTTCGGTCTGTTCGAGGACGTCGACCGTCCCCCCGCGTTCGGGGTAGTACTCTATCTCGCCGAACGTCAGCCCCGGTTCGGGGACGGCGTCGAGGAGGGCGGAGGCGAACATGGACTTGCCAGACCCGCTCTCCCCGACGACGCCGAGGATTTCGCCCCGCCTGATATCGACGTCGACGCTGTTGAGGACGCGAGACTCGCCGCGTTCGAGGTCGAACGAGACCGAGAGGTCTCGAATCGACATTACGTTCTCCGATTCGGCGCTTCCGTGTTGCTCTTGTAAACTCATGGTTAGAACATCCCTTTCGTTGTGTCGTCGGTGTCCGCGTCGGCGTCAGCGCTGACGGCACCGCTGGTGTCTGCGTGCCGTGCGCGGACGCGCGGATTGAACAGTCGGTCGGTACCCTGTGCGAACAGTATGAGGCCGAACACGAGGAGGATGACGGTGACCATCGGCGTGATGATCCAGTACGCCGTCTCCCACGTGTAGAGTGCACCCGCCGTCGAGTAGGCGCGACTCATCATCACGCCCCAGTTCGGTTTCGACGTCGGGAGGAGACCGAGGAAGTACAGCCCGACGGAGGCGAAGATGACGTTCCGCGCCGCCTGCACGAAGTTCACGACCACGTACGGCATGAGGTTCGGCAGGATGTCTTCGCGGATAATCGTCCCCGTCGGAACGCCTATCGTCCGCGAGGCCTCGATGTAGGACTCTTCGCGGATAGTCAGAACCTGCGAGCGAATGGACCGCGCCAGCCCCGCCCACGCGTTGATGGACAGGACGACGCCGATGACGAGCGGATTCCGCGGTTGGAGCAGCACCGAGAGGACGATGACGAGCGGAAGCCCCGGAATCGTCATCGCGATGTCGGTGAGCGTCATCAGGACCCGGTCGGTGAACCCGCGTTTGTAGCCCGACACCGTACCGACGGCCGTCGCGACGACCGTCGAGAACACGGCACCGGAGGCGATCATCTGAAGCATCCACGGCGTCGCGTGGACTATCTGTGCGAAGATGTCGCGACCGAGGTTGTCGGTCCCGAGGGGGAACTCCGTCGTCTGGAAGGCGCCGACGTACCGGGCTCCCTCCCCGATGGTGGGGGGTTCGACGAAGTAGACGCCGACTGTCCCCATGATCACGTACAGCAGGATGATGAGCGAACCGACGCGGACCCGCCAGTCCGACCACGCGATGCGACAGGACGCCACCACCACCGCGTCGAACCAGCGACGGTAGCGGTCCCGCCGCGTTCGTTCGACTTCCGAGTTGACTTGGAACAGGGAGTCTCCGTCTTCGGCCTGACCGTCTTGATTGGTAGATGTCTCAGTATGACTCATGGTCACCACCTCCGGCACGCGGGTCGATGAATCCGTACGTCGCGTCGGCGATGAACACGCCGATAGCGACCGTTATCGTGATGATGAGGAATCCACCCATCATCAACGGGTAATCTCGGGCCCCGATCGACTGATAGAGGTAGTAGCCGACGCCGGGGTAGCGGAAAATCTGTTCGAGGATGACCGACCCACCGAAGACGAACCCGATGGAGATCATCAGCCCGGTGTACATCGGGAGAATCGCGTTCCGACCGACGTACCAAAGCGAGATGCGCCGCGAGGGGAGACCGCGGAGTTGGGCGACGCGCAGGTAGTCCTCGCCGAGGATGCGGATGCTGTTCCCGCGCATGCTGAGCGCCCACCCGCCGAACCCCGTGATAACGAGCGACATGATGGGCAGGGCCGCGTGGTGGAGTGCGCCAGCGAGGAACGGGTAGTTGAAGCCGACGGTCGTCCCGGAGGTCATCCGCCCGCCCGTCGGGAACCATCCCAGTTGGTAGCCGAGAACGTAGACCAGGAGGATACCCGCGACGTAGTACGGAACGGAGTTCAGGAAGATTCCGTTGAGCGTCGTTCCCACGTCGATGAGTTCTCCCTCGTTGTACGCCATCACCGCTCCCAAGGAGACGCCGAGGACGAACGTGAGGGTAATCGACGTCACCATCAGCAGTAACGTCCACGGAAGGGCGTTCGCGAGGATATCAGCGACCGGTTCGCTATAGATGATCGAGCGACCGAGGTCGCCGCTTACGGTGGAGACAACGTAGTCGATATACTGTTGCCACACCGGTTTGTCGGGGTTGACGTTCGTGTACACCTCGACGAGTCGGTTGATCTGTTGCATGTTCACGTCGCCGGACGAGGACTGGATGAGCTGTCCGCGTAAGTAGTCCATCGGTCCCCCCGGCATCAATCGAATCATCCCGAACGTCAGGGAAATCACCACGTACACCGTTAGAATGGCTTGTGCCACTCTCTTTGTGATACGGCCTACCATGTAACGCATGTCCTTACCAAGCTACATTAATCTTCCTGATTTATCGGTATCGTCCCGCCGTCGTAACCCTCGCGAACGAACGTCGCGGAGACGGCCCTGCGCCGAAAGAGAAGCCACGAGTCGCACGCCGCCGTCGGTCGGGACGCGTCGCGTTCGTCAGGTCGTTACTGCTCGCGGGCCGTCGCCGCGCCGACGCGCGGCCACCAGTAGTAGTGGAACTGGACGTACTGCTCCTCCGACCCCTTCTCGGGGACGTTCCACTCGTTTGTGTTCCAGAACCCCTGAGACTGCTTCTCCACGATGGGGTATATCGGCAGCGACTGGTTGATGACCCAGCCCACCTCTTGGACCAGCTGGTTGATCTTCTTCTCGTCCGAGGACGTCCCCAGTTGCTGGAGTTTCGACACGATATCGACGGTCTGCGGTTCCCCGTCGGGTTCGCCCATCGGCGGCGCTTTCGGCTCTTGGGGGTAGTTCAGGTTCGTCTTGACGGTACCGCTGTTCAGAATCCACGACTGGGTGAAGAACGGGTCGGTCTGTCCCGAGTTGTTCCAGAACCAGGGTGCGATTTTGAAGTTCGACGACCCCCAGTGCTGCCCGAAGAACGTCGTGTTCTCGACGTTCTTGTTGGTCGCCTCGATGCCGAAGTCGGTCAGCATCTGCGAGACGATTCGGCTCATGCTGACGAAGTCGCTCCATCCGGCGGGGACGGGGATGTCGAAGGCGAACTTATCGCCGTTCGGCTTGTGCCACGTGCCACTGCGCTTCTCGTACCCTTCGGATTCGAGCAGTTTCGTCGCCTTCTCCTTGTTCGTGTAGGAACTGTAGATGTTCTTGTTGTTGCCGAGGTGGCGGTCCCACGTGTCGCTGTGGAAGCTCCCCACGCCGATGGGGACTTTCACGGCGGCCTTCGTGTCGTCGACGAGCGTCGCGATGCGGTTCTGGTCGATGATGTGTGCGATGGCGCGGCGGACGTTTCGCTTTCCGAAGTCCTCGTCGTCGTGATTGAACGCGATGGAGTAGCCGTTGTGGGAGGGGATGCGGTACTCCTGGACGGCGTCGGGGAGTGACTCGCGGATGCGCTTGGGGAAGAACGTCGTCGTCGTCGCGTCAAGTCCAGAGAGGTTCTTCATCGCGGCCCACTGCTGTTGGTTCGAGGACATGTACTCCACCTCGTAGTACGGGAAGTTGATCTGGTCCGCGGAGGCGTGGTCCTCCACCTTCGCCAGCTTGAGAACCTGCTGGTCCGCGGATTCGTACTTGAACGGACCGGAGCCGATCGGTTCGCTCGGCTGGTAGTCCTGAATGTCCGACTGAAGCTGCGTGAGCTCCTCGTCCGACATCTCGGGGTCGTATCGCTCTACGAACTTCCCGTACCGACTCGTCGGCGTGTCGAGCCAACTCTGGGAGAGCGTCGTCATGATAACCGACTCCCGGTAATCGCTCGCCATCGTGTACTCGACTGTCGTCTCGTCGGCCGCGACGACGTCGTCGATGTAGTCGCTGACCGCGTAGCCGAATATCTCGTCTATCCTGAACTTCGTGACGACGTCCTCGGCCGTCACCGGGTCGCCGTTGTGCCACGTGTCGTTCTCGCGGATGTTCACGGTCAGCGTCTTGCCGTCGACGGACCAGTCTTGGAACAGATACGGGATGAGTTCGCCCGTCTTCCGGTTGTTGCGGAGGAACGGGTCGAACACCACCTTCCCGCCCTGCTGGGCGTAGTGGCTCGGCGCGTAGGAGTTCCACTGGAGGTCCGTCGGAACGTACCGGCCGGGGACCGTCAGCGACTGATCTACCAACCCGTTCCCGCTTTCGTCTTCGCTCGTCGATCCGCTCCCCTCGCCGCCGCCCTCGAGGGCACCGGTGCCGACGCCGGTCCCGGTCCCTTCTTCGGGGGTGTCTCCGGAGCAACCGGCGAACGCCGCGGCGCCTGCGGCACCGCTCATCGCGAGCATCTGTCTACGGCTCAGCCTAGTGGCCGGGCTATTGTTATCGTTAGCCATACCGCACCATATTTCATGGATGATTATAATACTTTCCAACGTCGCCCAAATCGAGCGTGCGAACGGAGCACGTCCGTTCGAGAGCGGGGTTTTTTACGCGACGTTTGCGATTATCGACGCAGATGCGAGTTACTGACTACGACGACTGCTGGCTACAGTACGACGCCGTCGAAGACCCGGCGATTCGTTCGTCGTACCGGACGCGGTGCACCCACGTGTTCGCCTCGACGGAAGGCCCGGAACTCGGCGTCGCACGCGACGAACTCCGAACCGGCCTCGGCGGACTCCTCGGGCGCGACCCCCACCTGTGGATGCATCCGCCGCGGTCCGTCGACGGCTTTCTCGCCGTCGGACGGCGCGAACGGATGGCGGTCGTTCGCGCCGCCGTCGACGCCGAAGAAATCGACGCACTCCACGAGGAGGGGTACATCGTCCGGTCGGTCGAGTGGGAGGGCAAGGACTGTATCGTCGTCACGGCGGCGACGGACAAGGGGATGCTGTACGGCGTCTACCACCTGCTCCGCCGCATGGCCGCCCGCCGACCACTCGCGGACGTCGACATCGTGGAGGAACCGAAGACCGAAGAGCGACTCGTCAACCACTGGGACAACCCATTCCGCGCGTCCGTCGAACGCGGATACGCCGGCACGTCGATATTCGACTGGGAGCAGTTACCCGACCTGCGCGAACGCTACCGCGACTACGCACGCCTCCTCGCCTCCGTCGGCATCAACGGCATCGTCCTCAACAACGTCAACACGCAGAAACCGGACCGACCCGGTGCGAATCCGGCCGTCGCGGAGATGGAGGGATGGCAGTTGCTACGGGAACGGAACCTTCCGAAGGTTGCGGCCATCGCGAGCGTCTTCCGCCGGCACGGCATCCGGACGTACCTCTCGGTCAACTACGCCGCGCCGATACTCGCGGGCGACTTAGACACCGCCGACCCATTAGACGACGACGTGGCGCGGTGGTGGGCCGAGAAGGCCGACGAGGTGTACGACCACGTCTCGGACTTCGGGGGGTTCCTCGTGAAGGCCGACTCCGAGGGGCAACCCGGTCCGTACGACTACGACCGGAACCACGCGGAGGGAGCGAACCTCCTCGGGCGGGCGTTGGAACCCCACGGGGGGCGCGTCTACTGGCGCGCGTTCGTCTACGCCTCGCACAAGGACCGCTCCGTGCAGGCGTACGACACGTTCGAACCGCTCGACGGCGAGTTCCTCGACAACGTCACCGTCCAGATAAAGAACGGCCCCATCGACTTCCAACCCCGCGAACCGATCTCCTCGCTGTTCGGGTCGATGCCCGAGACGAGCGTCGCCTGCGAACTCCAGATAACGCAGGAGTACACCGGGCAGGGCGTCCACGCCTGCTACCACGTCCCCCTGTGGAAGGAGACGCTCGACACCGACACGTACGCCGACGGCGAGGGGACGCCGGTCAAAGACTTACTCTCCCGCCGCGAGGGACGGGGACTCGCCGGCGTCGGAAACGTCGGCGAAGACCCCAACTGGACCGGCCACTACCTCGCGCAGTCGAATCTCTACGGGTACGGCCGCCTCGCTTGGAACCCGGACCTCGACGCCGAGACTATCACCGACGAGTGGGTGCGGCAGACGTTCGGGAACGACCCGGACGTCGTCGAGGCGGTGTCCGACATCCTCCACGACTCGTGGCCCGCCGTCCTCGACTACACGACGGGGCACCTCGGACTGATGCACATGATGTACAACCAAGACGACGTGTTGGAGAACCACTACAACCCCTCGCCCGGCGAGTGGCCCGGATACCACGGGGCCAGCGAGGACGGCATCGGCGTCGACCGGTCGGAGTACGCAGAACAGTTCCACAGTCCGCTCTCGGAGCGGTACGCGTCGGTCGAAGACTGCCCCGACGAACTGCTGTTGTTCTTCCATCACCTCCCGTGGGACCACGAACTCGACGACGGGACGACGGTGGTGCAACGACTCTACGACAACTGCTTCGAGGGCGTCGAGGAAGTCCGCTCGATGCGCGACCGGTGGGCCGAACTCGACGATCGCGTCGATACGGCGCGACACCGCCACGTCGCCGAACGGTTCGACGAACAACTCGCCCACGCGAAGCACTGGCGGGACACGATGGTCGCGTACTTCTACGACCACGCCGGCATTCCCGACGCACACGGGCGCGTCCCCCGCGACGACTGAGTTCGAGGCCCGTCGTCCCCTCATGACGCCCGCTCCGTCCGTCAACGAAGCGGTTGGTCCCCTTTTCGGTGGGGATTCCGCTACCCGATACTCTTTTCACCGCATCTACACATCCACCAGTATGCGGTACTACCAGCTCCCGAGCAGAGAGCGTAGTTCAGCTACCGACTCCCTCGTCGTCGTAGACGAGAAGGGCGACGCGTACGATCTGACGTCCGCGTCGGACGACCTCGAGTCGTTTACGCACCTCGCTCGCGCGGCCAACGCTAGCGACCGTTCGATAGACGCTATCGCACGCGACCGACTCTCGGACGCCGAGCGACGCGACATCGAAGACGTCGACGGAGACGAACTCCTGCCGGTCGTCCCGGACGAAGTGTGGGCGGCGGGCGTTACGTACAGCATCAGTGAGAAAGCGCGCAAGGCCGAGAGCGGCAAGCCGGAAGTGTACATCGACGTCTACGACAGCGAACGGCCGGAGCTGTTCTTGAAGGCGACGCCGTCGCGAACGGTCGGGCCGCACGACTCCATCGGCGTCCGCGGCGACTCCGAGTGGAACGTGCCGGAACCGGAACTGGGCGTCGTCCTCCACCGCGGGAGCGTCGTCGGTTACACCGTCGGCAACGACGTGAGTAGTCGGGACATCGAGGGGGAAAACCCCCTCTACCTCCCGCAGGCGAAGGTGTACGACCGCTGCTGTTCCATCGGCCCCTGCGTCGCCACCGAGGAAGCCGTCGGGGACCCCCACGACCTCACCATGTCGCTCACCATCGAACGCGGCGACGAGGTAGTGTACGAAGGTTCGACGTCGACGAGCGAGATGGCGACCACCTGCGAAACGCTCGTCGAGTACCTCCGTCGCCACAACAACCTCCCCGAGACGCTCGTGTTACTCACCGGCACCGCCCTCGTCCCGCCGGACACGTTCACGCTTCACGAGGGGGACCGAGTTTCGATAGATATCGACCACATCGGACGCCTCGTCAACGACACCGTCGCCGTGTGAACGGCCGCGAACCGAGACGGAACCGCGACCGAATCGAACCCCCGACGCGACCGACCGCGGGTCGCTACTCCGCGTCGGCGACGTTCGTCTCGGCGAAGTACGTCCGACCGGTGGACGGCACTTCCTTCGTTCCGGTCACCTCGAACGGCGCGGAGGCGGCGATGTCGCTCGCGGAGTGACCGACTCGGAACTCGTAGGGGCCTTCCTCGACGGTGAGGTCGAAGTCCCGGTCGTAGAAGGCGAGTTGCGACGCGTCCACCTCGAACTCGACGCGTCTAGCCTCGCCCGCCTCCACGGAGACTCGCCGGAATCCGACGAGTTCCTGAACGGGGCGGGCCTGACTGGGGTTATCGGCGCTGGCGTACAACTGCACCACGTCGTGACCTGCCCGGTCGCCGGTGTTCTCCACGGTGACCTCGGCGGTAATCGTCCCGGCGGGCGCGAGTTCGTCCGCGGAGAGGGCGAACTCGCGGTACTCGAAGTCGGTGTAGCTCAGGCCGTGGCCGAAGGGATAGAGCGGGTCGCTGCCCACGTAGACGTGCTCTTCGTTCGCGGAGTTGGGCTTCCGACTGTAGTGGACCGGCAGTTGGCCGACGGTGCGCGGGACGGAGACGGGGAGGTGGCCGCCGGGGTTGTGTTCGCCGAACAGGACGGAGGCGATACCCTCGCCGCCGCGTTCGCCCGGCAACCACGCCTGCAGGACCGCGGGGACTTCCTCGGCAATCTTTTCGATGGAGTGGGGCTTTCCGCTGACGACGACGACGACGAGGGGCGTCTCCGTCTCGTTGAGGCGGTCTACGAGGTCTTGTTGGACGCCGGGGAGGCCGAGGTCCGTCACGTCGCACCCCTCACCGCTCGTGGCGACGCTCGGCATATTGACTCGCTCTCTGTCCGACTCCGAGAAGTCGACGGCGGAGCGCGCGCCGACGAACGCGACGGCCACGTCGGCGTCCGCGGCCGCATCCGCGGCGGCGTCGAATCTCCCCGTGGCCGGACCGGTCGTCGTACACCCCTGATCGAAGGCGACGTCGAACCCGAACTCCGCGCCGCGGGCGTCGATGGCGTCGAGGGGCGTCGTGGCGTCGAGTTCGACCTCCTCCTCGGGGTAGTGGGCGGGGTAGGCGTAATCGCCCATGAGTTCCTGAGCGTCGTCCGCCTTCGGCCCGATGACGGCGATCGAGTCGATCTCCTCGCCGACGAGGGGGAGGAGGTCGTCCTCGTTCTTCAGGAGCGTCATCGACTCGCGGGCGGCCCGCGCTGTGAGTTCCTCGGCCGCCTCGGTGCCGAACGGTTCGGACGCCGCCTCGGCGTCCACCGTCGAATCGTCGAGCACGCCCTTTCGCGCCTTCGCGCTGAGGACGCGCCGGACGGCGGTATCGACCGCCTCCTCGGAGAGGCGGCCGGCCTCGACGGCCTCGACGAGGTGGTCGCCGTAGCAGTCCGTGTAGGGGAGTTCGACGTCGATGCCCGCTTCGAGAGCCATCACGCCCGCCTCCTCCTCGTCGGCGGCGATACCGTGTTCGCTCCGGAGGAATTCGACGCTGTAGTAGTCCGAGACGACCGTCCCGTCGAAGCCCCACTCACCGCGGAGGACGTCCGTCAGCAACCACTCGTCGCTGGCACACGGAATCCCGTCAATGTCGTGGTAGGCGTTCATCACCGATTCGGCGTTCGCCGTCCGGACGGCTGCCTCGAAGGGGAACAGGTGCGTCTCGCGGAGTTCGCGCCGACCGATTTCGACCGAACTCCGATTCTTTCCGCCCTCGCCGACGCTGTGGCCGGCGAAGTGTTTGAGCGTCGCGGAGATGCCGTCGCCGTCGCCCTGCAGACCTTCGACGTACCCGCAGGCCATCGCGGCGACCAAGTACGGGTCCTCGCCGAACGTCTCCTCGACGCGGCCCCACCTGAGGTCACGCGCGACGTCGAGGACGGGCGAGAGGGCGTGTTTCGTCCCGATAGCCTCAAGTTGGGTTCGAATGGTGCCGGTTATCTCCTCGACGAGGTCTGGGTCCCACGTGCTCGCGAGTCCGATGGACTGCGGGAACGTCGTTCCCTCCGGCCCCATATACCCGCTCAGACACTCCTCGTGGGGGATGGCGGGAACGCCGAGGCGCGTCTCCTCTCGGAGGTACGTCTGAATCTCGTTCGTGACGCGGGCCGCCTCGGTCGGCGGAAGACTCCCCTCGCCGCCGATTCTGGTCAGGTGGCCGACACCGTCCGAGAGGTGTTCTTCGAGGGCGCTCTCGTCGAGGTTTCCGTCCTCGTCGAGGAGTTTGTCGGCGTTCACCGAGCCCAGTTGCGCGGCCTTCTCCGCCAGCGACATTCGGTCGAGGAGTTCCTCCACTCGCCGGTCGGCGGCCGTTCTATCGAATCCGCTATCGTGACTAATCTGCATCACCGTGTTCCTCGTTATCTCCTCTCTTAATAGTTCGGTCACGGGTAACTGTGGGGGGACATCGAACCACCTGTAGCATCTCGTGTTATATGTTCTCTGAGAGAGAACAGAGAGCGTCGTTTTAGCGCTCGTCTTCGCTGCGCAAACTCCATACCGATGGTATCTTCCGTCTCTATCGGGCGCGGTTCCGATAGAGACTCGGTCAGCGCGTCGATAAATTCGTTTTCGTATAGAGAATGGGGTGCTCTCCGCGCCCTGTGAGACGACGTATCGAACTCGCAGGCATTACAACACTATATCCGTAACCCTCTCTGTCTGCACGTTCCGTAATAGATAACACGAAAACATCACTACAGAACAGATGATGTCGAATTCTGCGGCATTCGACCGGACCCTCCTTCCGAACCGCACCCCTAAAGAGCAGTATTGAGGTGCTCCCTCGCCGAATCCCCCTTACCGATTTACTGGGATACAAACTGCCGACCGTTCGGGGTAAGTTAGGAGCACACGACGCTCGGGTCCACCGGGATGAAAGTCAGTCAGATTTGCCTCGGTTGCACGAACTCCGGAAGCGACCGGATGCTCGTCGCGACTCGATAAATGGCATAGAAGTTTCTTTCAAAAATAAACACCAGATATGTTCAAACAGACTACCAACCGGAACCCGCCGGTGGACGACATTCCCGACGGCGAGTGTACTGTCCGTCGGAGCGTTTCACGCGGCCTAACGGCGCTTTATCTGCCGTGGGTTCCCTCTCTAATCGCGGGGTATCTCGTATAGTCGGCGGAATCGAAGAAGCTGGATGAATAGTATGGTATATGCGTAAATAGATCACTTATAGTCGCAATATGGTAATAAATTAGGGTCTCGTGGACATATAGGTGATAATTCACTACGTATGTTTGTTTACCATCGTCAACGTTGAACCTCTCGGGTTGAGGTAGAAAACTCCTATAACATTTAACGACATCAAGTTTATAGGGGCGGATAGACGACTACTCGATGGTGGGTTCCAAACGGCGTCTGACAGGATACGGCGTCGAATCGAGGAGAAAATGCACCGTCACTCGCCGTCGGACGACCCGGTACGGTCCGCGTGTCGCGCCCTCGACTCCCGGTTCCACCCTTCCCGCGCCTCCTGGGGCCGCGAGACGAACGGCCCCTCCGAAATCGTCCGCTCGGCCACGCTCGCGACGCGGAACAGGTACGCCGACAGGACGGCGAGGGGGGAGAACGCCACCGTGAACAGAGCGCTCACGACGACCAGACGAACCCACCCGGTGCCGACGGCCGACGGCGTCCGTAGCAGACCGAGGACGACGACGACGAGGAGGGCGGGCAGGCCGACGTAGAGGAGTCGCCGGGAGAGATGCGCGAGGACGCGTTGCGTGTAGGTACTTCGGAACTGCGAACGGGCGACGCTGAACAGCTCCAGCGTCTGTATCATGTGCGAGAGCGCGTCTAGCGACTCCTCGGAGAGTTCGTCTTCGTACTCCTCTCTGAGGCGGCGCGCCTCTATCAACTGGTACGAGTCGTCGTACTCCAACACCGGAAGGAGGGCGTTGATGCGCCCGAGATGGGCCTGTTCGAGCGACTCCTGCGCTCGTCTCGACTCGTCGAGGACGTTCGCGGCGTACTCCTCGACTGCGTCGCGAACCTCCGAATCCGTCTCGGGGCGAGCGTTCTCGGCCAGCGTTTCGGCCTCGGACTCGATGGCCCGCACGACGAAGGCGAGAAACCCCGTCGGGAGCACCGGACTCGGTTCCGCGCCGGCCGCCTCCTCGACGTCGTGGCGGTACTCTCGGACGTCCTCGATTCGCCGTCGAATCTCCCCCGGAGAGGCGAGTTCCTGCGAGAGGACGAGTTGGTTTATCCCGAGGACGATGGAGAGGAAGGCGATGAGTCCGGGGACGAACCCCCCGACGACGCTGCGAACCGTCGCTTGGTCTTCGAGGGTGACGACGCCGAGGTGACCGAGAGACAGGAGCGTCAGAAACGCAACCGCCAGCAGTAGCGACGCGACTACGTGCCTGTTCCCGCCGATGAGCGTCCACTCTACGATTCGCCGTCGGGCGTCAGCCATCGGTCGTGACACCGACCCCTCCGTGTGGATTCACACCCGGTGTACGTCCGTCGGCCGGAAAAAGTTGGGTCGCCGTCTCGGCGTCGACGGGCACGACTCGACGGACGTGACTCTACGATCGATCGAACCGGCGCGAAACCTCCTCTCTCCGGATACACTGTCCGAACCGGACATTTCGTGGCTATTGCAGGGACAATATACAAACGCGGCCCGCCGGTTAGCCGGAACGTGAGCCGTCATATGATTCCCGACAACGCTTCCGTCGAACGCGGCGACTGCGTCGCGTTCGAAACGGCCGACGAACCGGCGGACGGCGACCGGAGGGGGTCGGCGTGATCGGTACGGGTCCGAACCTCAAGAGCGTCGAGGACCAAGTAATCGTGATAACCGGCGCGTCGTCCGGAATCGGGCTGACGACGGCGCGGATGGCCGCCGAACGCGGGGCGAGCGTCGTCGTCGCCGCGAGAAGCGAGGACTCGTTGCGGGAGTTGACCGAGGAGATTCGGGCCGACGGCGGCGAGGCGGAGTACGTCGTCGCCGACGTGCGAAACCGAGACGACGTGCGCGAAATCGCGGCGACGGCGCGGGAGTCGTTCGGCGGGTTCGACACGTGGGTGAACAACGCGGGCACGTTCGTCTACGGCAAACTGCAGGAGGTGCCCGTCGAGGACATGCGCGACCTGTTCGAGACGAACTACTGGGGGGTCGTCTACGGGTCGCTCGAAGCCGCCGAACACCTGAAGCAGACGGAGGACGGCGGCGCGATAATCAACGTCGGGAGCGTCGTCTCCGACCAAGCGGTCCTCCTACAGGGGACCTACTCGGCGTCCAAACACGCCGTCGAGGGGTTCACCGACGCCTTCCGGATGGAACTCGAAGAGGAGGACGCGCCCGTCTCCGTGACCCTCGTCAAACCGAGCGCGATAGACACGCCGTATCCGAGTCACGCGAAGAACCACATGGACGTGGAGACGGACATTCCGAAACCGGTGTACGCGCCGGAGACGGTGGCGCGGACGATTCTCTTCTGCGCCGAACGCCCGCGGCGCGACGTGTACGTCGGGTCCGGCGGCAAGAGTATACAACTGCTCGGCCGCTACGCGCCGGAACTCGCGGACCGAATCATAGAGACGGTGTTCTACCGCTTCCAACGGAAGAAGACGCCGCGTCGCCCGAGACAGTGGAACAGTCTCGACGACGCGTCGGGGAACCTCGAAGAACGGGGCAAGTACGACGGCCCCGTCATGGAACGGAGCCTCTACACGAAAGCCTCCCTCCGGTCCGCGCTCTCCGGCGCGGCACTCGTCGGCGTCGGCCTGACCGCCGCCGCGTTGTACCTCCGGAGCAAACTGGGGCGCTCCGACGGCGACGCCGGACGCGTCCGAGAGGAGATTCGAGAGAGCGTCGACCCCGAGGACTCCCGCCTCCCCTTCCCGCGACTCTGACGCTCCCGAGCTATTTTCTCGAAGCGAGCGGTAATGGGGGTATGGATTCGGACGACGCCGCGCAGTTTCTCGCCGGGACGCCCGACAGGCGGCGTCTGCTCGCGCGCCTCGCGCGGGACTCGGCTTCGCCGGCGGAACTCGCGGACGAACTCGACCTTCCCCGACGGAGCGTCCAGCGACACCTCGGCCAGTTCGCGGACCGGGGGTGGGCCGAGTCGTCGGGCGGGACGTACCGCCTGACCGTGACGGGCGAACTCGTCGTCGAGGAGCACGTAACGTACCTCGACTCCTTGGACCGCATCGACGCGTTCGGTCCGTTCTTCCGCCACCTCCCCGACCGGACGCACGCTCCGGACCCGAGGTGGCTCGAAGACGCGACGCTGACGGCGGCCAGCCCGGAGAACCCGCAGGCCCCGGTCAGGGAGTACCTCGACAGCGTTCGGGCGTTCGACACCGAGCGGATACGGATGATTTCGCCCGTCCTCAGTCGGTTGTTCCACGAGGCGCACGCCGAACTCGCGTTCGACGGCGTCCGCACGGAACTGGTGATGTCCGAGGAGACGATACGGCGCGCCCGCGAGTTGAACCCCGCCGAGTTCTCGGTGGTCGTGAGCGTCGGCGTTCTCGACCTATACCGCTACCCCGAGGACGTCTCGTTCGGCCTCACGTTGGGCGACGACCGACTCCTGATGGGCGCGTACGACGGCGAGGGGCAACTCAAGGCGTGCGTCGAGTCGAACAACCCCGAGTTCGTCCGGTGGGCCGGCGACCTGTTCGAGCGATACCGGGACGAGTCGGACCCCGTCGGCCCCTCGATACTGGGGTGACCGAGCGACGGTCACTCCGAATCCGAAGCCGGTTCGAAGACCAGTTCCGTCTCCTCGCCGAGCAGTTCCCCTCCGCGCACCGACTCCACGCGGAGGGTGACGTCACGCGTGCTTCCGCACCCCCTGCTGACGAACTCGTCCCACTCCGCTCCGACCGACACCGGCCCCGAGCGGGTTCGACGGAGGTACGAACGATAGGCGTCGGCGTCGAGGGCGTCCGCCGTTCGTTCGTCGGGCGGCGAGAACGAGAGCACCACCCGAGAAGCGCTCTCGGACGATTTCGACGGCGTTCGGTCGTTCTTCACGGCGGGGGTACGTTCTCTCCGGACAAGTGTCTGTCTCTCGTCCCGCGTTTCGGCGTCGAGTTACATCGCCGCCGAACTGCTACCCGTCGAGCACTTCCGCCGAATTGTCGCGCGGTTCGTAACCGATAGCCTGCATCGTCTCGGTGAGTGAGAAGTACCTGTCGTCGTTTCGCGACACCGCGTTCACCGTCACCGGACTCTCGGAGAGGTCAGAGAGGGCGGCTTTCCGGTGGACGTCGCGGCAGTCGCGGGGACTGAGCCACGTCGAACGGGCGAACCGAGCCTTCTCCGGTTCGACGTCGTCGCCGGTGTTCGATTCGAGGTCCTCGGCGCTCATGTACCACCCGATGCGGAGGTTGACGACGTCGAGGCCGTGACGGGTGGCGTAGAGGTCTGTCAGTCCCTCGCAGGCGACTTTGCTCACGCCGTAGAACGAGTCCGGACGCATCGGCGCGTCGGCCCGAACGGGCTCCGCGTCGGCCAGCGTCATCTTCTCGGGGTCGTGTTCGTCGGCGGCGTTGTACATCCCCACGGCGTGGTTCGAACTCGCGAACACCATCCGGTCGACGCCGTTCTCGACCATCGCGTCGAGGACGTTCTTCGTCCCCTCGA